>DATDOO010000222.1:0-11999 GCA_035293245.1 Methylococcaceae bacterium | reverse complement strand
AGGCCGGCATCGTCCACGGCGGCGTCAAGCCGCACAACATCCTGGTGCAGTCGGGCACGCTGAGCCTGCGCCTGACGGATTTCATCACGCCGCTGGACATCCGCGACGTCAGCCATTTCATCTACGACGCCAGCTTCGTGCGCGACACCCTGGCCTACACCTCGCCGGAGCAGACCGGCCGCATCAACCACCGGGTGGATTTTTCCACCGACCTGTATTCGCTGGGCATCGTGCTGTACGAACTGCTGGCCGGCCGGCCGCCGTTCTTCTCCGGCGACCCCTTGGAACTGATCCATCTGCACCTGGCCGGAGAGGCGCCGGAGCTGCATGCCGTCAATCCCGCCGTGCCCCGGCAGCTCGGCGCCATCGTCGCCAGGCTGATCCTCAAGGAGCCTGAGAAACGCTACCAGAGCGGCAACGGCCTGCTCGCCGACCTGATCCGCTGCCGCGACGAATACGCCGCCACGGACGACGTTGCGCCCTTCCCCACCGGCCGGCACGACCGCACGCGGCGGGTGGTTTTCATCTCGAAAATGGTCGGGCGCGCCCAGGAAGCGCGCACCATCCTCGGCGAATACGACCAGGTCACCCGGGGCGCTTTCCGCTCGCTGCTCATTTCCGGCCTGTCGGGCATCGGCAAGACGCGCCTCATCCAGGAATTGCAGAAGCCCCTGGTCAAGCACCGCGGCTATTTCACCTCCGGCAAGTTCGACCAGTACCAGAAGAACATCCCGTACAGCTCGCTGCTGCAGGCGTTGCGCAACCTGATGCGCACCTTCCTCACCGAGAGCGACGTGCGGTTGGCGGAGTGGCGGGGCAAAATCGTCAATGCGGTCGGCGGCAACGGCCGCGTGCTGAGCGACGTGGTGCCGGAACTGGAATTCATCATCGGCCCGCAGCCGGAGGTGCCGGAGCTGCCGCCGGTGGAAGCGCGCTACCGCTTCAACCACCTGTTCGGCCGCTTTCTCGCCAGCCTGGCCAGCGAGGAGAACCCGCTCATCCTGTTCATCGACGACCTGCAATGGTGCGACGTCGCCACCTTCGACTTTCTGCAGTACGTGTTCGCCAACTGCGGCGACTATCCCCATCTGTACTTGCTGGGGGCTTACCGCCACAACGAAGTGGACGCCAGCCACCCGCTCAGCCGGCTGCGGCGCGCCATCAAGGACAAACACGCCGGCAAGGACGAGGAAACGCCGCTGCGGGAAATCCGCATCGGCGCCCTGGACCCGCAGCACTGCCACGAAATGGTGGCCTACATCCTCGACGCCTCCCTGGACGAGACCGGCTCCCTGGCCCATTTCGTCGCCGAGCTGACCGAGGGCAACCCGCTGTTCGTCAGCGAGAGCCTGGCCTATCTGTACAACGAAAACCTGCTGTTTCGGGACGAGAAGCACCAGTGGCGCTGGGACATCGCCAAAATCCGCGATTCGCACATGCCGGCGACGGTGGTGGAGCTGTTCAGCGCCAAGGTGGGCAAGCTGCCCGAGGACACCCTGGACGTTCTGCAGCATTGCGCGTGCATGGGCAATCGCTTCACCGCCCAGGACGTGGCCTTGGTCCTGGACCTCGATCTGCCGGAACTGTTCGAGATCCTGAAACCGGTGCTGAGCCTGGGTCTGCTTCTGGAGAACAAAACCGACCTCCAGTTCGTCCACGACCGGGTGCAGGAGGCGGTGCTGCGCGCCATTCCGGCGCCGATGCGCCAGTCCATCCACTGGCGCATCGGCAACCGGCTGTTCGACGAGATTCCGGCCGGGGAAGATCACGAAAAGCGCGACAACCTGTTCACCATCGCCGCCCACCTGAATCGGGGAAGGCCCGAGACGCCGGATGCCGCGACAACGTGGCAACTGGCGCGCATCAACCACCAAGCCGGCAACAAGGCGCTGGCCGCCTTGGCGACCGACGCCGCCAACGAATTCTTCCGCACCGCGCACGCGCTGTTGCCGGCCGATTGCTGGCGACAGGACTACGCCACCACTTACCGCATCTTCCAGAAACTGGCCAAGACCGAACTGATGTGCGGCCGCTACGAAGCCTCGGAAACCCTGCTCAACCAACTCATCGAGCACGCGGAAAGCGACCTGGACAAGGCCGAAGCCCTGGCCGAGCAGACCACATCGCTGTCCTCCATCGGCAACTTCATCAAGGCCATCGAGACCGCCAACCGCGGCCTGGCCTATTTCGGCAAATCCATCCCGCAAGACGGCGTCGAAGCCGAGCAGCGCATGGAAACGCTGATGGACGGCATCGCGGCGCAGGGCGACGTGTGGCACGCCATCCTGCACATGCCGTTCACCCGGGAGCGCCGCAGCAAGATCGAACTGGCCTTTTACAGCGAACTGATTCCCGACCTGTACATGTCCGGCCTGGTGCCGCAGCTCTACCTGTCCGCCGCGCAGTCCACCCAGCATTGCCTGGCGGGCGGCATGGACGAATCGGTGATTTATTCCTTTTCCATCATGGGGCTCAACCTGGGCGAACAGGAGAAGTTCGACCCGGCTTTCCGCTACCAGGACCTGGCCCACGACCTGTGCGCCAAGCATCCCGACACCTTTGGCGCCACGCGCGGCATCAACGGCATCGTCTGGTGCAACATGCACAGCCGCAGCCATCCGGCCGAAATCGTCGACTATTGCCTCAAGGGCATCCAGAGCGGCCGGAATTGCGGCGACTTGTACAACGCCGGCCTGTGTTACGGGCCCCTGATGTGGAATTTAGCGGTGCAGGGGAAGAGCCTCGCGTTGGTGGAGGAATACGCCCGGGAGTGCCTGAATTTCTCCCGCAAGAACGGCCTCGCCTTTTCCGTGGGACTGGCGGAAGCCGTGCTGGCCGGCTGGGTCGCGCCCATGAAGGCCGATTACACGCCGGTGGCCATGGACGACAAACTGGCGCAATGGGCCGGCGACAACCACGTCGCCTCGGCCGGCAGCCACTTCGTGCTGCTGGGCGTGGCCCATTACTACCTGGGCGAATACGAGCAGGCCGACGCCTGCCTGCAACGGGTGAACCAGTACCTCACCGGCCTCACCGACAATGTGCTGAAGCGGCAGTGGTACGTATTCCGCATCCTCAACACCCTGCGCCTGGAGGAACGGCGCCACGGCCTGCCGCTGGCCGCCGCCGCACTGCACGAACTCGAGCCCCTGCTGCACAAGGTGAAGACCTGGAGCGGACTGGGCCCCTTGCTCCAGCCCTATCTGGCCTTCGTCAAGGCCGAGTGGGCGCGGGCGCACAACGAAAAGCGCAAGGCGCGCAACCTTTATCAGGATGCCGTCGAAGCCGCCGGCGAGCGCAGCTATATCCTGCTGGAAGGGCATATCTACCAGTGCCTGGGCGAGTTGCGGATGGAGACGCAGCCGGGAATATCCTCATTCGATTTCGGCGCCGCCCGGCGCCTTTACCAATTGTGCGGCGCGGAGCGCAAGGAGCGGCTGTTGCTGGAGCGGCACACCAAGTCCTTCCGCGAGGCCGCGGTCCGCGAAGCGGAATTGGTTTGCGAAATACCGGTTCCCGCGACCCTCCCCGATCTCGACCTCAGCTACCTGATGAAGTCGGCCCTGGCGATTTCCGCCGAAATCGAACTGGAACAACTGCTGCACAAGATCATGAAGGTGGTGCTGGAGTGTTCCGGCGCGCAGCACGGCTACCTGCTGGTCAAGGACGGCGGCGAACCGGCGGTGCTGGCCGAAAGCCATGTGGCCGGCCAGCGCAACGGGACTCACGGGTCTTCGGCGAAAAATCCCGCCGACGCCGGCCCCACCGTGAAGACCGAGCGCCGGACGCTGACGCGGGTGGCCGGCGTTTGCCACGCCATCGTCAACTACGTGTTTCACACCCAGGAAAAAGTGCTCCTGCGCAATGCCGGCGCCGAAGGGCCGTTCACGGCGGCTCCACAGGTGCGGGAGCTGCGTTTGCGCTCGGTGCTGTGCCTGCCGATCCTCAAGCAGGGCCAGTTGACCGGCGTGCTATACCTGGAAAACCGCCTGGCGGACGGCGTGTTCACGCCGGAAAAGAGCGGCATGACGGAGCTGCTCACCGCGCAGGCGGCGATCTCGCTGGAAAACGCCCGCTTGCTGCAGGACACCCGCCAGGCCGAGGAAGCCCTGCGCGCCCTCAACGAGACGCTGGAACAGCGGGTGGCGGACGCGCTGGCCAGGAATCGCGAGAAGGATCTCTTGTTGATCGACGAACTGGAACGCACCGCGCAACACGAGTCCATGCGCGGCTATATCCTGGAACTGCTGGCCAAGGGCGCGCCGCTGGCGGAAATTCTGCAGGGCGTCATCCGCGACGTGGAGCAGCGCAATCCGTCGCTGCTGTGCCGGATCGAGTTACCGGACGACGAGGGCACGCACCCGCCCGCCGGTTCGGCGCCGAGCCTGCCGGCGGTTTATGCGGAACCCATCCAGGGCGCCTCCGGCGAGGTCATCGGCACTTTTTCCATATCCCGCCACGAAGCCGGAACCCCCAGCGAAGACGACCTCCGGCTGATCGTCCAGGCGGCGAACCTGGCCGGGATTGCCATCGAACGCAGCCGCACCGATGCGGAATTGCGGCTGGCCTCGATGGTGTACCAGACCAGCAGCGAGGCAATGACGATCGCCGACGCCGACGGCAGCATCATCGCCGTCAACCCGGCGTTTACCCAACTCACCGGCTACACGCGGGAAGAAGTCATCGGCAGGAATCCCCGGATTCTCAAATCCGGCCGTCACGACGAGGCGTTCTACCAGGCCATGTGGCACAGCCTCACGACCACCGGCCAGTGGCAGGGGGAAATCTGGAACCGGCGCAAGAACGGCGAAATCTATCCCGAATGGCTCACCATCAACACCATTTACCACGACGACGGCTCGCCCCACCGGCGCATCGCCCTGTTCTCCGACATTACCCAGAAAAAAATCACGGAGGAATTGATCTGGCAGCAAGCCAACTTCGATCCGCTGACCGGCCTGCCCAACCGCCGCATGTTCCACGACCGGCTGGAGCAGGAGATCAAGAAAGCCCATCGCACGACCCTGCCTTTGGCGCTGCTGTTCCTCGACCTGGACCGTTTCAAGGAAATCAACGATACCCTCGGCCACGACATGGGCGATCTTTTGCTCAAAACGGCGGCGCAGCGCCTGCAGGGCTGCGTGCGCGAAACCGATGCCGTGGCGCGGCTGGGCGGGGACGAATTCACCGTCATCCTGAACGAACTGGAGGACACGGGCAGTGTGGAACGCGTCGCCCAGGAAATCCTGCGGCAACTGGCCGAGCCTTTTTCCTTGGGGAGTGAATCGGCCTATGTATCGGCCAGCATCGGCATCACGCTGTACCCGGCGGATGCCGCCAGCGGCGATGTCCTGATCAAGAACGCCGACCAAGCCATGTACGCCGCCAAAGATCAGGGCCGCAACCGCTATCACTATTTCACCCCCTCCATGCAGGAAATCGCCCAGGCCCGCATGCGGCTGGCCAACGACTTGCACGGCGCCCTGGCCGGCCGGCAGTTCTGGCTGGCTTACCAGCCTATCGTGGAACTGGCGACCGGCGTCATCCACAAAGCGGAAGCGCTGCTGCGCTGGCAGCATCCGGCACGCGGCCCGATCAGCCCCACGGAATTCATCCCCCTTGCCGAGGACACCGGACTCATCGTCGAGATCGGCGACTGGGTGTTCCGCGAAGCGGCATGCCAGGCAGCCCACTGGCGTGCCTCACACCATGGGGAATTCCAGATCGGTATCAACAAATCGCCGGTGCAATTTCGCAGCGAACACGACAACCACGCCGCCTGGTTCGATTATTTGCGCCAGCTTGGCCTACCCGGACAAAGCATGGTGGTAGAAATCACCGAGGGGCTGTTGCTGGACGCCGGCAGCGCCGTGACCGACCAACTGCTCGCCTTTCGCGATGCCGGCATCCAGGTTTCGCTGGACGACTTCGGCACCGGCTATTCCGCCCTGTCTTACTTGAAGAAGTTCGACATCGACTACATCAAAATCGACCAGTCCTTCGTGCGCAACCTGGCGCCCGCTTCCAGCGACCTGGCGCTGTGCGAAGCCATCATCGTCATGGCGCACAAACTCGGCATCCAGGTGATTGCGGAAGGGGTGGAAACGCAAGAGCAGTGCAATCTGCTGCTCGCGGCCGGCTGCGACTACGGACAAGGTTACCTGTTTTCCCGGCCGGTGACGGCCGAGGAGTTCGATGCATTCCTGCTCAGGACAAGCGCGCTTCCAGATTGACGCGCAAGGCTTCCAGAAAATCCTCGGTCGTCAGGTAATCCGATTCCTGCAAAGCCTCGCCGTGAATGCACAAAGCCAAATCCTTGGTCATTTGCCCGGCTTCGACCGTATCCACGCAGACCTTTTCCAGCGTTTCGCAGAAGCGGATGAGGTCGCCGTTGCCGTCCAGCTTGCCGCGGAAGGCCAGGCCGCGGGTCCAGGCGAAGATGGAGGCGATGGGATTGGTGGAAGTCTTCTGGCCTTGTTGATACAGGCGGTAATGGCGGGTGACGGTGCCGTGCGCCGCTTCCGCTTCCAGGGTCTTGCCGTCCGGGGTGACCAGGATGGAAGTCATCAGGCCCAGCGAGCCGAAGCCCTGGGCCACGGTATCCGACTGCACGTCGCCGTCGTAGTTCTTGCAGGCCCAGACGAAGCCGCCGTTCCATTTCAAGGCCGAAGCCACCATGTCGTCGATGAGCTTGTGCTCGTAGACGATGCCTTTGGCGGCGAAGCGGTCCTGGTATTCCTGCCGGTAAATCGCTTCGAAAATGTCCTTGAAGCGGCCGTCGTACTTTTTCAGGATGGTGTTCTTGCTGGAAAAATACAGCGGCCAGCCGCGCTCCAGCGCCACGTTGAAACAACTGCGGGCGAAGCCGGTGATGGATTCGTCGGTGTTGAACATGGCCAGCGCCACGCCGTCGCCTTGGAAATGATGCACCTCGTAAGACTGTTCGGCGCCGCCGTCGTCCGGAATAAAGCTGATCCGTAACCGGCCTTTGCCTTTGGTGACGAAATCGGTGGCGCGGTATTGGTCGCCGTAAGCGTGGCGGCCGATGCAGATCGGCTGGGTCCAGTTCGGCACCAGGCGCGGCACGTTTTTGCAAATGATGGGTTCGCGGAACACCGTGCCGTCGAGAATGTTGCGGATGGTGCCATTGGGCGACTTGTACATCTTCTTCAAGCCGAACTCCTGCACCCGCGCCTCGTCCGGGGTGATGGTGGCGCACTTGACGCCGACCCCGTGCTTTTGGATGGCGTGGGCCGCGTCGACGGTGACCTGGTCGTCGGTCCGGTCGCGGTTCTCGATGCCCAGATCGTAATAATCGATCTGCAACTCCAGAAAAGGCAGGATCAGCTTGTCCTTGATGAAATGCCAGATGATCCGGGTCATTTCATCGCCGTCGATTTCCACGACGGGATTTTGGACGGGTATTTTTTTCATGCCGCACTCCCCGGAAACGAAAAGGGTTGCTCCGATGCAACCCTTTGATTAAGTTTTACGAAACTTTCAGGAACTCGATATGCCGCTCCCGGTCGGCGGCAAAGCTCAACGCGGGGGAAATGTCGTCCCGATTCAATACAGGAAAATCTTCCAGGATTTCCTCCGACGTCATGCCAGACGCCAGATATTCCAGTACGTCTTAAACCGTGATGCGCAGGCCGCAAATGCATGGCTTACCGCCCCGCTTGCCCAGTTCGATGGTGAGAATGTCGCAGTAATGCATGAGGTTGCGCTCTGGCCGGAAATCTTATCGCTACTGTACATCCATCCTGACACTTCCCTCAATCAACCGCAGACCGTCATCGGTTTCGAATACAAGTGGGATCCCCAACTCCTCGCGTTATAAAGAATCTCAAGCATGCGCCATGAGGGATTATTGCTCAGGCCAATCGTCCGGAACCAGCGCTGGCGGCTTGGTCCAGGGTGGCTCAACCAATGCGTGCTGGAACCATTGATCCCGAAGGTTCGCGTGCTCGGTCACGATGAGTTGGAAGCCCGGGACATCGTCTTGCGTGAACTTCAACAGTAACTCGAACAGACGGCGGACCGCTGCTAGATCAGCGTCCGCTTCCGTTTTCTGAACAGAGCCATCCGCCTCCTGGTAGATCTTCTCCGAGGGGAAGTAGACCTGGGTGGGCTGATCAATCAGCAAGAACTGGGGAATCGGTCGATTGTTCCTCGCGGCGAATAGATGTAGCGCGAGCAGGGCTGAAAGGTGATAGGCCAGATGATTCTCACCGCCGCCGGTCCGGCTCATCGGTACTGGCCGATCCGGGCGGTCGAAGGTGATGGTAAGATGGTTAAGGTCAAATCGAGCGGGAAATGCGCTGAACTCGGCATCAAAAATGCGGATGTATTGTGACACCTGCGCCGAGATGTTGTTCAGGATTGACGCCAGTCGTTCGTTACTGTCGTCGGCGCCGATCTTCTTTTCCAGTTCATTAACCTTGAACTTGAGGCGACGGTGCTCCGCCTCACGGGAGGCAAGTTCCTCATTTGGAACAAGATATTCCAGAAACAGGCTGATGCGGCCAACGACACGCGCCGCCGCGCTGTTGCGCGTGCCCATTTGCGCTATGACTTCGTTCACCGCGATCGCCGCAGAGAGCTCGACTTCCTTGTCTTTGATCGCACTTACGATTTCCTGCACTTTGCCATCCTGTTCGGCCAAGTATGCCTCTAGCTTAGGGCGCTGGCTGGCAACGATGCTCATCTCCGCATCCAGTGTTGCCAACTCATTAAGCAGCACAGCAGCGATGGGGGATTCTAAAGCCAGATTCTCCTCGCAGAACGGCCATTGCCATTCGCCGGTCTGAAGATTCTTGGGGAGAGCCTTGATCGAGGCCAGCCGATCCTTTTGCTCGGCAGCTTCGCTCTCGAAACCACCTGCCTTTTTCGAGAACTGCCTGGCCGCATCAATCTTCGATTGAATCTCCCGCCGGTCTTTGCGTAGCTGGCTCAGGCCCTCTTCGAGTCTAGATATCCTTTTCATCTTCCGGAATCGCGGCAGGCTTCCACTGCAACGCAGCGCGCAAGGCATCGATCACCCCTCCCGCCCCTGCCTGTTGATGCGCCGGATCAACGATGCCAACCGCCTTGGCCTCCGATAAAAGAACGATGCCTTTCTGCTGGGAAGTATCGATGGTATCCCGAGCCTGCTCAAGAAGCTTCGCATTGCGCTTCAGTTCCCGCTGCGCTGCACGGAGCTTGGCTTCGAGTTCGTATCGATCGTTAGAAGAGATCCCGAGAAGGATCGGCAGCGTGTCGCGGATTGCTTGCGGTTGAAAGGCTTCGTTCTGGCGATAAAGGAGCTGGTCCTTGTTGGCGACGAGGCCTTGCTTCTGGAAAAGGTAGTAGTACGTATGCTTGACGTTCGCGTCGTAGCTATCTCGGCTGTGCTCGATTGCGACATCGGTCCGGTTCTCCGGAATTCCCAGCAGCCGCGACAGGAGGGCAACAACCGCGTCGTCATCCGTGTTGACTACCAGTTCTTTAAAGTCTGGGGCCGCCAGTTCAGTTCTGCGTCGCTGCATGGCCATACTGCAACTCGTGCCTCCGGCGGTTGGAGTGGGTTTTGCGATCAGCACCTGTTCCCGAGGAAACTGATAGATCACGGCGAACCATGCCACCTTGTCGCGAATAACCCCTTCAGGAACGTTGAAGCTCGATCGCCCCATGCAGTACTCGATGATCTCCGAGAGCGCAGATTTCCCGGTAGATGATCGCCCCGTAATCACGTTGAGGCCGTCTATCCTGAACCGAAGATCTCGGCGCTGGCCATCGTGGCTGTATATATGAATGGACTTGATTTTCATGGCCGTATTCCGAAGGTCGTGTATATCGTCACGCGGTCCGCTATGCGGGCAAACTCTTTGCCAATGATGCGCGCGACACGTTGGCAAGAGATGGATTCGCTTGTACCAGTGACGGATTTGCGAACCTTGTCTGGCACGGTCTTCAACCGACCGTCCTGCGACACGACAAAGCAGTCCCTCTCCATCAGCAGGCCGAACGCCTCAAGAGCAAACGGCATCAGGTCACTTGCGCGGTTGGCAAACCCGACCAGCAAATGGGGATTCTTTTCGACCGCCTTCAATAGGTAACTGCGGGAACTGTCTGCAATGACCTGACGAGAGTCTTTATGCAAACACAGAGGTAACACGAGCAGCGAGAGAGAGAACGGCATGCCATCTGGGTTTTCTTCTTCGTATCCCTGCAATGCCCTGAATAGGATCAGGCCGCAGAAAGCTGGGTTGAAGAGATTTCTTACTTCAAATGGCCGTTGGTTCCATCGCTTCATGCAGTCGCCCCCAACATCTCGCCGATGCGGCTCAGGAAGCGGGGATGCCAGTACACCCGTGGCAACGGTCGGGCGTTCGCGAGAATATGGAAGCCGCCGCGAAGTACATACGGCTCGGTAACGCGCTCCCTGATGCGAAGCGTACTGATGTTGCTGCTTTCTAGGTCGGCCCACTTGTACAGCGCTTTGCCAGCTTCCAGAAGAGCTGTCTCGGCGCTCTCCTCATCGAGATATTCAAAGACCACATCCCTGTAGCGGCTCCATTCATCGACCAGGCGGTCTTCGTACTCTTCCAACTCGCCGGAGACCAGAAGGTTCTCGCGTGCCCAGGCTGACCGCTGCTCGAACGCTCTGTAGTAGTCGAGGATCGCGTTGCAGATTCTGTTCGATGCGATGCCGATCTCTCGCAATTGCACAACAAAAAGCCGAGGGTCGTTTTCTGCATCTATTCCATTGGGAGGCGCCTTTCCACGGAACGTGATGGGAAGGTTGTCTGACTTATACTCCTCAGCAAATGCGGAGAGCTTGTCCGAAATCTCGTATCCGTAGATCGGCTCTGTGCGCTCGCCGGCGAGAAGTCTCACTACGACGTCATTCCACCATCCTTCGAGGCGCTCGAAGATGGCCTCCCTGCCCTCGCGTCGAACGCTGCGCATGTGTTGATCCTTGATGGTCGAAGGCACATCCGCGATTCGAGGACCACCATCGAAGAGGACCACCATCGAATATGGTGATGCGCGCGAGAAAATCTTCCTTCTCATCTTCGTTGAGTTCATGGAACTCTTTGGCGATTGCGCTGATGACCTTCGATTCGGTCTTCGTGAGTGCATCCGCTGCAAGTTGCGACAGCGGCGCCGTTTCGCCTTCGTCAGAAGGTGGATCATCGAGAAAATAGCGCAGGAAAGACGTCTTCGAGACGGCGCCCGTCGTGAACAGAAAGAAACGAAGGTTGGCTTCGCTACGTCCATCGCTGTTGTAGCGTGCCAGCCAGATGCGGACCGACTTCCAGAAGTCGATGGATAGGTCGGTCAGGCGATCACCGACGGCCTTGTGTTTGAGAGAGGCCAGCGTCTTGACACCGCCTTTATCGACGAAATCAAGGTCGTCGTCCTTCTCAATCAGGATCGATGTGCTTTCCGGCAGTTGCAATAGCCTGAGCAAAGCGAAGCGTGGCTGATAGATGTATCCCAAGCTCTGCTCGGCAGCAGAATATTGATTGTTGTTCGTATCTGTCATGCTGCTCCCTGCATCGGAGTTCCGTTCAGTAATCGGTCGGGTGCTGCCGCTCTAGTCCACATCCATGAAGTGCTGCGCTTCCTGGATGTCGCAAAATGAAACCATTTGGCGCCTCACGAGAGAATGCACGATTTCCGCAATCACCCCCAACCGGTGAAATACGCAGGAAGCCCAGCAACACGCGAGCCTACGGATGCATGGCCTCCAATGTTGCTGGTTGAAAATCATATCCCAAATCCGGCGTGGAAGTTTATCGCTCACAACCGTCTACATTGTGTCTACATAAAGAAAAGGCCTTGCGGGGATTACACGCAAGGCCTTGATTTTATGGAGCTGGCGACAAGATTCGAACTCGCGACCGGCTGATTACAAATCAGCTGCTCTACCAACTGAGCTACGCCAGCATCGGAAAACTTGGAAGGTGTCTGTTGAAGAATGGCCCCAGCCTCTCCGGAACCCGCGGTTTCCG
>DATDOO010000221.1:0-2837 GCA_035293245.1 Methylococcaceae bacterium | reverse complement strand
CGAAGGAATCGATCGCCGAACCCGCCGAGGAGCCGTACGACGCCCCCGCCGCGCGCCGCGACGACGCGCGCGATCCCCTGGACATGCCCGCACGCACGGCTCCGGATGCCGCCGAGAAAGAATCGCTGGCGCGGCAACCGGCTTCGGAGGGTGAGGACGAGGAAGACTTTCCCGCGCCGCCGGCCAAACCGGCACCCACGCCGGCCAAGCCCGCTGCGACCGCAGTCGCCCCGCCGGCCAAACCGGCGCCGAAGCCCGCCAAGCCGGTTGCCGAACCGGCAACGGCCGTGAAAACCCCGGCGCAGGAAGCAGTCGTGCCGAAGCAGACCGCGGCGCCCAAACCGGTCAAGAAAAAAACCGTCACCACGACCGCCCTGCCCAAAGCGCCCACACCGGCCCTCTCCGCCACGGGCAGAACGGCCGAAGGGGTCCAGACAGGGGCGGCCAAGCAGGAAGTCAGGGCCGTTCCGCCTGTACCTCCATCGCCGGCCAAACCCGCACCCGCCCCGACTGCGGCGCCAGCGGGCGAGAGCGCAAGCCCGGCGAAGGAGCCGGCCAATCTGTCGTGGTGGATGATCCAGGCCGGCAGTTTCGACGACGAGGCCAACGCCAAGAACCTCAAGACGCGCCTTCTGCAAGCCAAGATTCCCGCCTTCTCGGAGAAAATCACCAACCCGAACGGCGACGTCAAATACCGGGTGCGTGTCGGGCCGGAGAAGGAACGCGCCAAGGCGGAAGAGATCCTCAAGCGCATGGAGGGCGAGGCCGGGGTGAAGGGCATGATCGTTTCCTATCCGTGACGTTGCGATGCCTTTGATCTGGATCGACTACGGCATTCTCGGCCTCATCGCGCTGTCCGCCGTGGTGGGCCTGTTGCGCGGCTTCATCCGCGAGGCGTTCTCGCTGCTGGTGTGGATCGTGGCGGCCTGGGTCGGCCTGACTTTCAGCCACGACTTCGCGCCGCTGCTGGAAAAACACCTCCAGACGCCTTCGGTGCGCATTGCCGCCGCCTTCGCCGCCCTGTTTCTCCTGACCCTGGTGGTGGGAGGTCTGGTCGGCTACTTGCTGACCCAACTGGTGCAGATGACCGGCTTCACCGGCACCGACCGGCTGCTGGGCTTGCTGTTCGGCGTGGCGCGCGGCGCACTGCTGGTTTCGGTGCTGGTCTTGCTCGCCGGGGTGACGCCGCTGCCCAACGACCCGTGGTGGAAAGAATCCGCGCTGATTCCGCCGTTCCAGAAACTGGCGCTGTGGTTGCGCGAGCAACTGCCCGTCGGGCTGGCCGGCTATGTGACTTACCGTTAAGGCGGAGATTCGACCATGTGCGGCATCGCGGGCATCGTTTCCAACGATCACGTCAACCAGGAACTCTACGAGGCGCTGACCGTCCTTCAGCATCGCGGCCAGGACGCAGCGGGCATCGTCACCTGCGAAGGGGCGCGCCTGCACCTGCGCAAGGACAACGGCCTGGCGCGCGACGTGTTCCACACCCGGCACATGCTGAACCTGACCGGCAACATGGGCATCGCCCACGTGCGCTATCCCACGGCGGGCTGTTCCAGTTCGGCGGAAGCGCAGCCGTTCTACGTCAATTCGCCCTACGGCATCTGCCTGGCGCACAACGGCAATCTCACCAACGCTGAGGCCTTGAAGCGCGAATTGTTCCTTGAGGACCAGCGCCACATCAACACCGATTCGGACTCGGAAGTGCTGCTCAACGCCTTCGCCCACGAGTTGCAGCAGAGCCACAAGCTGCGCCTGGACGTGGAAGACGTGTTCAACGCCGTCGCCGCCGTGCACCGCCGCTGCAAGGGCGCTTACGCGGCGGTGGCGATGATCGCCGGCTTCGGCATTCTCGGTTTCCGCGACCCTTACGGCATCCGGCCGCTGGTGTTCGGCGAGCGCCAGTCCAAGCACGGCACGGAATACATGATCGCCTCGGAAAGCGTGGCCCTGGACGTGCTCGGCTTCAAGCTGATCCGCGACGTGCAACCCGGCGAGGCGGTGTTCATCGAAAAGACCGGCCGCCTGCACAGCCGGCAGTGTGCGGAACTTCGGGTGCACGCGCCGTGCATCTTCGAGTACGTGTATTTCGCCCGGCCGGACTCCATCATCGACAACATCTCCGTACACAAGGGACGGCTGCGCATGGGCGAGAAGCTGGCGCGCAAGATTCTGCGCGAGCGCCCCGAGCACGACATCGACGTGGTCATCCCCATCCCGGACACCAGCCGCACCAGCGCCCTGCAGTTGGCCAACACCCTGGGGGTGAAGTTCCGCGAGGGCTTCATCAAGAACCGCTACATCGGCCGCACCTTCATCATGCCGGGCCAGCAGCAGCGCAAGAAATCGGTGCGCCAGAAGCTCAACGCCATCGACCTGGAGTTCCGCGGCAAGAACGTCCTGTTGGTGGACGATTCCATCGTGCGCGGCACCACCTCCATGCAGATCATCCAGATGGCGCGCGACGTGGGGGCGAACAAGGTCTACTTCGCGTCCGCCTCGCCGCCGGTGCGCTTCCCCAACGTCTACGGCATCGACATGCCCGCCGCGCACGAGCTGATCGCCCACGACCGCAGCGACGCCGAAGTGCAACGCGAACTCGGCGCCGACTGGCTGATCTACCAGGATCTGCCGGACCTGATCGACGCGGTGAAGACGGGCAATCCGGCCATCGAGCTGTTCGACACCTCGTGTTTCGACGGCCATTACGTCACCGGCGACGTGACGGAGGAGTACCTCGCGCGCCTGAGCCAGGAACGCAGCGACCTGGCCAAGAACGAGCGCGACGCCGCGTCCTCCATCATCGACATCCACAACTCTACCTGAAGGAGCCT
>DATDOO010000220.1:0-10183 GCA_035293245.1 Methylococcaceae bacterium | reverse complement strand
TTCCCCGGCGGGCATCGTCGTCAGCGCCGACGGCCGGCGGGTGTATGTCGCCAACCGGGACGACAATTCGGTGGCGCTGCTCGACGCCGGCAAGCTGCACGTCGTGAAGACGGTTCCGGTTGGCCGGCATCCGTTCGGCCTGCTGCTCGACGAGACGGGGCGGCGCTTGTACACGGCGAATGTGGAAAGCAACGACGTGAGCGTGTTGTCCCTGCCCGACCTGCAGCCGTTGGCGACGGTCAAGGTGGGTGAGCGGCCTTACGCGCTGGCCGTGAGCGGGAAAAAGCTGTTCGTCACCGACCAGTACGACAATAGCGTCGCGGTCATCGACGCGGCTGCGCTCAAGATGACCGGCAGCATCGAGGTGGGCGAATATCCGGAGGGTATCGCCACACATCCGGACGGCCGGCACGTTTACGTGGCAAACTGGATGGATAATTCGGTGTCGGTGATCGACGCCGAGGCGGAGCGGGTGGTCAACACGATCAAGACCGGCAACGGCAGTCGGGCGTTCGGGCAGTTCATGCAGCCGGTGCAGTGATTCCGGCCTGTATGTAAATAAATCTCGGAGCACCCCAGGAGGCTACAATGCCTTTCGCACACAAGATCGCATTGATTATTGCGCTAATGTTTCTTTGCTCTTTTCCTGTCAGAGCAGAATTACGTATCGCGGTTTTGGATTTCGAGTTGAACGACATCACATTAAATCCCCGAATTCCCGAAGAAGTGGAAAGAACGGCCTCTCTTAAACCATTGCTGGAGGAGCGATTGGTGGCCGAAGGCGGCTACCGGATCGTTCCTCTGGCCCCGGATGCTCAAGAAAATGCCACAAAATCATTTGGATACCTTTGGGACCACCCGGACGAAGCGGCTGTGCTTGGAAAAACCGCCGGGGCCGAGTTCGTCATCGTAGGGAGGGTTAATAAGCCAAGTTTTTTATTTGTATATTTCTTTGCGCGCTTGATTGATGTACGAACTCAAAAGATGATTGGCGAATTTGCTGTGGAAATTAAAGGCCAGCAGAAAAAGATTACGCCAAAAGGTATTGAGAATCTGGCCGGACAGATCGATGCAAAACTGCAAACGCTTCGTCATTCTCAGTAACCAACCAAGCGATCAAATATCGCGGGCCGTTACGCCATGAAAATCGACTCGTGACCTCAAGGGGGAAACCATGAACGAACATTACGACGTTCTCATCATCGGCGGCGGCATGGTCGGCGCGGCCATCGCCTGCAGCCTGGGCGGCAGCCGGCTCAAGGTGGCGGTGATCGAAGAGACCAGCCCTCAGCCCTTTTCGCCGGAGCAGGAACACGACCTGCGCGTCTCGGCCCTGAGCATCGCTTCGAAAAACGTCCTGGACATGGCGGGCGCCTGGAAGCCGCTGGTGGCGATGCGCGTCTGTCCCTACAAACGCATGAAGGTGTGGGAAAACGCCGGGGAAGTGGAATTCCGCAGCGACGACGTGCGCGAGGACGCCCTGGGTTACATCGTCGAGAACCGCCTGGTGCAACTGGCCTTGCTGGAACAGTTGCCCCGCCACGAGAACATTGATTTTTACTGCCCGGTCAGTATCCGCCGGGTGGATTACCGCGCCGAAGGCTCCAGCGTGGAACTGGCCGATGGACGCACCTTGACCTGCCGCCTGCTGGTGGCCGCGGACGGCGGCCAGTCGGCGACGCGCCGCGCGGCGGGGCTGGGCGTGCACAACTGGGATTACGAGCACCACGCGTTCGTCCTGTCCGTGGAGACCGCCTATCCCCAGCAGGACATCACCTGGCAGCGCTTCACCCCGCGCGGCCCGCTGGCGTTCCTGCCCATGCCGGGGCCGCACGCCTCGCTGGTGTGGTACGAGTCGCCCAACGAGATCAAGCGGCTGTCGGCGCTGTCCGACGCGGATTTGTTGCGGACCCTGAAGGACACCTTCCCGCCGTCCCTGGGTGAAATCAAGCGCATTCTCGCCAAGGGCAGCTTCCCCTTGCGCCGCCAGCACGCCCAGCATTACATCGCCGAGGGCGTGGCCCTGGCCGGGGACGCGGCGCACATGATTCATCCCCTGGCCGGCCAGGGCGTCAACATCGGCCTGCTGGACGCCGCGGCGCTGGCGCAGGTGCTGGTGGAAGCGCGCGCCAAGGGCCAGGACATTGGCTCCCTGAAGACGCTGCGCGCCTACGAAAGGATGCGCCGCCAGGACAACCTGCTGATGATGACCGCCATGGACGTCTTCTACCGGGTGTTCGGCACCGCCTCCGCCCCGGTGACGGTGTTGCGCAACCTGGGGTTGGGGCTGGCCGAGCGCCTGCCGATGGCCAAGAAAAAGGTCATGCGCCACGCCATGGGCCTGGAAGGCGATCTGCCGCGGCTGGCGCGCGGGGAAGCCATCCTGACCTGATATGTCGTCGCTGCCGGAACTGTTGCGGGAATCCGCCCGCCGCTATCCCCATCATCCGGCGATCAAGGCCGCCGAGGGAATCCTGGACTTCGCCACATTCGACCGCCTGAGCGACCGCGTCGCGGCGGCGCTGGCCGCCCGCGGCGTCGGCCATGGCGACCGCGTGGGCCTGCTGTGCCCCAACGGCGTGGAATTTGCCCTGGCCTACGCGGGCATCCTCAAGGCCGGGGCGGTGGTGACGCCGGTGAACGTCCTGCTGCACCCGGACGCCATGGCCGTCAACCTCAACGACGCGGGCGCCAAGGGGCTGATCTACCATACGGCGTTTGCCTCCCAGCGCGAGGATTTGCGCGGCAGGCTGGCCGATCTGTCCTTTGCCGTGGCAATCGGCGAAAACACCGCTGCCGAAGACCCGCTCTGGGCGGAACTGCTCGAGTGCGACGCTCCCGTACCGCAGCCGGTCTTCAACCCGCAGGAAGACCTGGCCGCCATCCTCTATACCTCCGGCACCACCGGGCGGGCCAAGGGCGCCATGCTCACCCATGCCAATCTGGCCGCCAACACGCGCAGCGTGCGCGAAGCCATGCGCTGGCGGCCCGGCGAAGACGTGGCCCTGGTGGTGTTGCCCATGTTCCATGCCTTTGCGGCCACGGTGGGCATGCTGACGCCGCTCACCTGCGGCTGTGCCCTCGCTCCGCTGGCCCGCTTTGAGCCGGAACTGGTGGCCCGCACTATCGCTGCCAGCGGCGCGACGGTGTTTCTCGGCGTGCCGAGCATGTACAACGTCCTGCTGCGCCTGTCGGACGCGAGCGTGCCTTTCATGAAGGGCCTGCGCCTCTGCGTGTCCGGCGGTGCGGCGCTGCCGGGAGATGTGCAGCAGCGCTTCGAAGAAAAGTTCGGCCTACCCGTGCATGAGGGCGACGGCCCCACCGAATGCTCGCCGGTCACCTGCGTCAATCCAGTCGGCGGGCGCGTCAAGCCTGGCACAGTCGGCTTGCCGGTGGCGGGCGTGGAAATGCGCATCCTGGACGACGAGGGCCGGGAGTTGCCGGACGGCGAAGTGGGAGAAATCGCCGTGCGCGGACCGAACGTGATGAAAGGCTACTGGAAGCAGCCGGAAGAAACGGCCCAGGTGTTCCGTGGCGAGTGGTTCCTGACCGGCGACTTGGGTGTGCGCGACGAGGACGGCTATTTCTCCATCCTGGATCGCAAGAAGGATCTGGTCATCGTCAACGGCATGAACGTCTATCCGCGCATCGTCGAGGAAGTGATCCAGCGCCATCCCGCCGTGCGGGAAGTCGCCGTGGTGGGCGAGGCGGACGATCTGCACGGAGAAATCCCCGTGGCCTGGGTTTCGCTCCTGGACGGGGAGGCCGTCACGGCGGCGGAGATCCGCGCCTTTTGCCGCGAGCGGCTGGGCCGCCACGAAGTGCCGCGTCAGGTTTATTTCCTTCCCGAACTGCCGAAAAACGCCACCGGCAAGATCCTCAAGCGCGAACTCAACAAGCGGGGCGAGGTCGAGCGCGGCGTCGTCTAGGCAGGCGAGACGCTTTGCAGCCGGGTCAGCCAGGGCTCCCGATTTTGCGGGTCCACGTGGAAAGCCAGCGCCGCGGGCTTGTGCAGGAGACCGGCCTCCCCGGACGCACCGGGATTCAGTTGCCGTTTCTCGATGAAATCCGCCAGGCGGCGCGTGTTGTAAATGGCCAGCACGCGATGGCCGGCGGCACTGCTGTAAATCTGGTAGGCCACGTTGTTTTCCGCGAAATCCGGGTTTTTCCCCAGCAGGGCATCCAGGGCAGCGCCGTCCGATGCGGAAAGTTTCTTCAGGATGGAATCGTCCCGGTTGCGGACCAGGTCCAGCAAATGATCGCGCAGGTCTCCCGATAGCTGGTGCTCCTGCAAGGCCAGGATTTCCTCGTCGGAGCAGGAAAAACTCTCGGCCACCAGGTAGTGCATGTCCTTCTCGCCGTCGTTGGCGAACAGGGACAGCTTGTCCAGCGCCTGGTGCTCCAGCGCGTCCAGGAAGGACCCCGGCGCGCGGATGTGCTTGTCCACGGTGATGACCCAGGGCAAGGCCCGCCCGGTCTTTTCGAAGCGCTCCTTGACGCTGGCGACGACGGTGGAGCGGCTCATTTCGGATTCCCGTCCCATGGGTTTGACGATGAAAGCGTCGACCGCAGTGAGCTGGGTATGGAAGCCGGCGCTCCGGAAGCTCTCCACGATGCCTGCGTAACGGGGCTTGTACGGAATCCCGGTGCCGTCGAAGAGGATATTGAAGCGGTTTTCCCGGGCGTGGTCCGCCACCAGGTCGCGCAGCCGGTTGGAGAAAGGTTCGACGAAGATGTAGTCGTCGCTGTGGTGGTTGGCGGCAGTGAGCACCGTGTACAGGTCGCTTTCCTTGCGGAACTCGTCCAGGGAGGTGACGACGAAGTTGTCGCCGCACTGGGCCTTGGCGATTTCCTCCACGGCGGTTTTCCCGGCCCCGGCGCCGCCCATGCACACGAACAGTCCCGGATCGGCGGTGGGGGTTTTGCCCTGAAAGATGGCTTCCTTGCAGCGCTCGAGTTTGCGCGTGATGATGCCGAGCCGTTCGCAGGCGATTTCCACGGTGCGGTTCAGCCGTTCGTCCCCGTTGCTTTCGGCGAGCAGTTTGCGCTTGAGGGTTTCGTTGTCGGCGAGAGCGAATAGCTGGGCGTTTTCCCCCGCGCATTCTTTCAGGAGATCGAGCAGATCCGCGTGGCTGGGGGGGCGCAGCCCGGTCAGGATGTTGATATCCAGGCAGAACAGGGGCGCGGCGCCGTTCGGCCGGACCTGAATGCCGTCGATTTCGGTTTTTCCTGAAGCCCGCAAGGCTTCGGTGCCCGGCAAATAACCGACGACGTTCTCGCACAGGTCGAGGGGAAAATCCGCGAACTGCCGGCCGGGTACGAACTGCGATTCGTTGATGCGGTCCAGGGGAATCAACCCCCCGTTCACAGTGACCAGGCACTCGGCGCCTTCCGCGGTCCTGTGGGAAAGGAAGGGAATGCCGGCCAGGAATGTCTTGTTTTCCGGCCAGGTGCCGTAGCCGTTGGGTGGGTTGTGGAGGTTTTTGGTGCGCGTCGGGTCCAGCGCGTGCTCGAAGGTGAGGATGACCTTTTCGCGGCTGCTGCGGTAGTCGTGCAGGGCTACGGCGTCCCGCAACTGGAGCCGCCGGAAGTCGATGCCCTGCTCGTAGACCGCCTTGAAGGCCGGCAGGTTGCTCAGCACCGTCATGAAAAAATCCAGGGTCAGGCGATTGCCATAGGAAAACGGCCGGATGTTGCGCATCCGGTAGTAAAAGCCCGCCAGACGCTCGGCGATGTTTTCCGTGGAAACGACGAAGCCGTTGCTGTCGAAAACGGCCGTCTCGCTGTTGATGTCGCCGGACAACACCAGCTTCTCGATGGCCTTGCGGAATTCCCTTCTCTTCGCCGGGTCGGTCATGACGCCCGGGCGGTGATCGACGGTCGCCTGCTCCTTCCAGTCGTGGAAGATTTCGCGGTGAATGCGGGAAAACAGGTCCGTCAGGTAGGTCACCCGCTTGGCCTGGTCGTGGGACACGGTGCCTTCCGCTTCCTGCTGCAGGGTGGACTGGAGTTTCGTGCACTGGAATACCGCCAGCGCGGTTCGCAGTTTCTTGAGTTGTTCGTAACCGCAGACTTGGTGGAAATCCGTGATGTTCATGATTCGATCGGATCAAAAGGGTTTCGGCGCTTCGACCGGGCAGGGGCACTGGCCGTCGGCGAGCCGCGTGTATTGTAGTCCGGGGAGGATTCATTTTCGCCTCGCCGGTTTCCACCGCCCGGGACTGAAACCCGACCTACGACCGGCGAGCTCAATCGGCAAGAGCGAGCGTTGTGGCGGGGTCATTTGGCGATCCGCGTAAAATGCTCCCCGTCGAGTCTTTTCCCCTCCTTGATTATTGCGAACCGCGACTCTCCCTGAAGTGAACGATTACACTGCCTTGACCCTGGGAATTGTTTGCGCCGGTGCAGGCGGGGAGCTTTTTGTCCGGGGGGCCGTGGGCCTTGCGCACTGGGCGCGGATTTCTCCAGGCATCGTCGGCGCGACCGTGGCCGCCTTCGCCACCTCCAGCCCCGAACTGTCGGTCGCCATCAACGCCGCCATGGCCGGAGAACCGCAGATTTCCCTCGGCGACGCCTTGGGCAGCAATGTGGTGAACGTCGCCCTCATCCTGGCGCTGGCCCTGGTCATTTCCGGAATCCAGAGCCCGCGCCACAGCGTGAAAAGGGATTTCCCGGTGGCTTTGGCCGTCCCGGTGGTCACCGGGATGCTTTTTCTCGACGGCGTGCTGTCCCGTTACGACGGTTTCCTGATGATGGGGCTGTTTTTCGCCTGGCTTGCGGCCACCGTCGTCGAGGTGCGCAAGCAGCGTAGCGCAGCGGAAGCGGTTCTCGGCGAGCAGCGGGGCGGGCGGGCTGTACTTTCGTGCGTGGCCGGTCTTGGCTTGCTGGTCGCCGCCGGCAATCTCATCGTGGCGGGTGCGAGAGGCATTGCCGTTTCCTTCGGTATCGACGAATTCATCGTCGGGGCAACCATCGTGGCGGTGGGGACCTCCGTGCCGGAACTGGCGACCACGGTCATCGCCAAGCTGCGTGGCCATGACGAGGTGGGCCTCGGGACCATCCTCGGCAGCAATATCTTCAACGGCGTGTTCATCGTCGCGGTCGCGGCGACGATCCACCCCATCGCCGTGCCTTGGCAGGAGGTGGCCGTTGCGCTGGCGTTCGGGCTCACGGCCCTGGTATTTACCTATCCCAGCCGGACCGGCTTTATCGGCCGCCGGCGGGGTTTCCTGCTGCTGGCGTTGTATGCCGGCTATCTGGCAACGATTCTGCAACGCCAGGCCGCCTGAATCTTGCCGGGACCGCCGCCGGTCTCACTTGCCCCAGCCGATTTCCCTGGCCGTGTGGCTGCCGATCAGGACATGCGCCAGGGATTCCGGGATTTCCGCCCGGTCGGGGGTGAGGGGGGTGCGCCCGGCCATCAGTTCCGCGAAGCGCTGGGGGAGGAGGGGGTCGGCGTCGGGCTCGGCGAAGCCTTCCGGGTGGAGGGGGTAGGTGGTGTGGAGGTCGTACTTGTCGGTCGCGCCCAGGGTGTGCAGCAGTTCGTGAGCGATGACCACCGCGTTCTGCTTCGCCTGCTTCTTGCTGGCGAAGACGTGGGCGAGGCCGATCATGCCTTCGCGGATTGCGGTGGAATGCTCCAGGACGGGATGCGTAGCGGGGTCGACGTAGAGCAGGAATATCCGCGCGTGCGGCGCGCGGCGCACGCCGTCGCTGTGGCGCGACGCCCACCAGCGAAAACGCAGGCTCCACAGCACGGCGTCCATGGCGCCGCCGTTGCGGGGCGGTTGGGGCGGCGTTTCCGCCACGGGCGAGCCGAGCAGCACTTCCACCGGCGCCGGTAGCGGCAGGGCGTAGCGGCGGGATTCTTCGTCGAAAAAGCTTTCGATTTCTTCGAAAGTCTCTTCCTTGAGATTTTGAACGTATTCGGCGGCGACCGGACTGGCGTCGGCGTCGATGGGGTACAGGGCGACCACCAGGGGCATTTTCCAGTCGGTGCGGTGGTGGGCTTTCCAGCGCTCGTAGATCACGCCGAGCAGGATGGCCAGGAGCAGGGTGATGCGAAATATCTTGAACATCAGGTATGCGGCGCGTCGTCGCTGCCGAACCAGGCCAGCTTTTCCCTGAGACTCACCACGTCACCGACGATGATGAGGGTGGGTGGGTGGATGTCCGCCGATTTGACCCGTGCCGGCAGGGAGGCGAGGGTGCCGGTGACGACGCGCTGCTGCGCGGTGGTGCCGCTTTCCACCAGCGCGATGGGGCGCTCCGGCGGCGCGCCGTGTTCGATCAGTCGGCGGCAGACGGTCTCCAGCCCCACCAGCCCCATGTAGATCACCACCGTTTGCCGGGGGGCGACGAGGCGCGGCCAGTCGAGATCGACGCTGCCGTCCTTGAGATGGCCGGTGACGAACACGCAGGATTGCGCGTGGTCGCGATGGGTGAGGGGAATGCCCGCGTAGGCCGCACACCCGGAAGCCGCGGTGATGCCCGGCACCACCTGGAAAGGAATGTGTTCCACCAACAGGGTTTCCAGTTCTTCGCCGCCGCGGCCAAAGATGAACGGGTCGCCGCCCTTGAGGCGCAGCACGCGCTTGCCTTGTTTGGCCAGGCGCGCCAGGAGCTGGTTGATTTCTTCCTGGGGCAGGGCGTGGTTGGAGCGTGCCTTGCCGACGTAAATGCGTTCCGCGTCCAGCCGTACCCGCGCCAGCACTTCCGGCGACACCAGGCGGTCGTAAATGACCGCGTCGGCCTGTTGCATGAGGCGCAAGGCGCGCAGGGTGAGGAGGTCGGGATCGCCCGGCCCGGCGCCGACCAGATACACCTCGCCACCGGAAGGTGCCGCCGTTTCCGCCTGTTGCAAGGCGGCCTCCAGGCGCGCGTCCGCCTCGTGATCGTGCCCGGAAAGCACCTGTTCGGCGATGGGGCCTTGCAGCGCGTCTTCCCAGAAACGCCGACGCTGCGCTGCATCGGGCAGCGCCCGTTTGACGCGGGCGCGGAAGCGCTCGGCCAGTGCCGCCAGACGGCCGTAGCCGGCGGGAATCAGCGCTTCCAGGCGCGCGCGCAACAGGCGCGCCAGCACCGGCGAAGCGCCGCCGCTGCTCACGGCGACAACGATGGGCGAGCGTTCGAGGATCGATGGGAAGATGAAACCGCACAGATCGGGCCGATCGGCGACGTTGACCGGGATGTTCAGCGCTTCGGCGCTTTGGGCGACGCGGACGTTGACGCGGGCGTCGTCGGTCGCGGCGATGACGAGCGCCATGCCCGCCGCGTCGGAGGGCTCGAATTCTTTCTGCCGCGCCTGGATTTGATTATCATCGGCAAGCGCCGAAAGTCCTGGGCAGAACGCCGTGGCCACCACGGTGACCCGGCCTCCGGCACGCAACAGCAGGTCGGCTTTGCGCAGCGCGACTTCCCCGCCGCCCGCCACGAGGCAGGGGCGGTCCTTGAGTTTCACAAAGATGGGCAGGAAATCCAAAATCGTTTTCTTCGCTGTATACGTTGATGGTTCCATTATAAAGAACCTATCCGCAACCTCTTCCTATGATCATTGAACTGGAAATCGATACGCGCGGGCTGCATTGCCCGCTGCCGTTGCTGAGGCTCAAGAAGGCCCTGGCGACTCTGGAGTGCGGCGCCGTCGTGCGCGTGGTGGCGACCGATCCCGCCTCGGTGCTGGACTTCGGCGTCTACGTGGAGCAGGTGGGCCACGAGATGGTGGAGCGCGGGGAAGCGGAGGGCGAGTTTTTCTTCATCATCCGCAAGGGATAAAAAGCCCCGCTCGGCTCATTTGACGACGTGGTGGCCCGGACAGGAGCCTTCCCGCAGGCTGATGACCGGACAGCCGCGCGTTTCGGCCCATTGGCGCAGGGTATCGTCCGGATCGACCGCCACCGGGTTCTCGACCCGCTCCAACAGCGGAATATCGTTGCGCGAGTCGCTGTAAAACCAGCTTCCCGTGAGGTCGTGGCCGGTTTCGGCCAGCCAGGCGTTCAGGCGTTCCACCTTGCCGGATTGGTAGCAGGGAATACCGACGAAATCGCCGGTGTAGCGGCCGCCCTGCATCTCGGGCGCGGTGGCGATGAGGTTGTCGATGCCGTACAGCGCCACGATGGGTTCGGTGACGAAGCGGTTGGTGGCGGTGATGACCACCAGCACGTGTCCCAGGCGGCGATGCTTG
>DATDOO010000219.1:0-4445 GCA_035293245.1 Methylococcaceae bacterium | reverse complement strand
CTCGTCGATAACCACCACCACGTGGTTGTTGGAATGCAGATCAATTCCGCAATAAAGTGCCATGACAGCCTCCTCGTTTCTCGATTCACCCAGGCCAGTGTTACCACCGGCCCGAGGAGGCTGGCTAGAGGATTATCAGGTCTGGAACGATAGCATCGTGCTATGGAGATAGGTGCGACCCGAACTTTTCGATTATTCCGCCCTTGCGGGCTCCCCCTATGGTTCGGGGTTACCCCCCGAAGCGGGAGCGTCCCCGAAAACCGATTGTTGGACGTCGACATCAACCAGGCCCGTGGCCTGCGCGTCTGTACATTCCTTGCGGTGTGCCCTCAAATAGTTCATGACGCTTCCGGATGTCAGTTTGAACATCGGGGAAATGCCCAGGCCGGCGCTTTTCAGTCCCTTGGCAGTCCATTTGTTACACGTATTGAGCAAGTAGTATCGGCCTTCGCCGTCGTAGAACTGGCTATTGCCGTATATTCCGTTGGCGAGCTGAGTGATATGTCCGGCGGAATCATGGGCAAAGCTGTTTGCCACAAACGTTCTAAGGGAGCCGGCCTCTTGCCCGGTCAGGCACGTATCAAGGACGTCGCTCTGCGAAAAGTACTCGGTCGGCGAATAGGGCACCGCAACAACATGAATGATGGCGCCTTCCGACCAGAACATGGCTTGTAGTGTTAGCCCTGTCGTAATCTCCTTCGACCGATAAAAACCTTTGTCACCCCAGCCGATCTCATAGTAGGCAACATCGCCGAAGCGCGCCTTCAACTCCGGCACCGCAAGATTGATCTGATCGGCCGGAACGACAAGGCCGGCGTGCCAACCGTGGCTCACTACGTAGACCTTGTTTGAACGAATTGCGCCTGCATCCGGGGCCGTCTCCACGACATAGGGTTTTCCGGAGCACGCTACCAGCGTAAGCACCAACGGCAGCAGTTTCCCTGCGTTCATGAGCTTCCTTTTTCTGCTCTGTCCAGGGCGACTCGATTATCCTGACGGGTACCGGAAACCCCAAACCAAAACTACGCTTCCCGATAACTATCCAGCACCCGAATGTAATTGGCCCGTTCAAAAGCGGCGGGGTTGGCGACCTTGCCCCGGCTCATGCCGCCGCGCACCTGGGCGATGTTCTCGAAGCCGCGGGCGTCCATCCACTGCTCCAGGCCGTCCACCAGGGTGGTGGCGTGGGCGGGGCCATGGCGCAGCAGCGAGGCGGTGGTCATGACCACGTCCGCGCCGGCCAGGACGTATTTGATGACTTCGTCCGGCCCTTCCACGCCGCGGCTGGCGGCCAGGGATGCCTTCAGCTTGCCGTAGAGGAGGGCGATCCATAACAGGGGCAGGCGGATTTCGCCGGGGGTGCTCAATTGCAGGGTGGGGGCGACTTCCAGATTCTTGATGTCGATGTCCGGCTGGTAGAAGCGGTTGAACAGCACCAGGGCGTCGGCCCCGGCCTGGTCCAGGCGCTTGGCCATGTGGCCCATGGCGCTGAAGAAAGGGCTGAGCTTGAGGGCCACCGGGATGGTCACCGCGGATTTGACGGCGGCGACGATGTCCATGTAGCGGGTTTCCACGGTCTTGCCGGAGGTGTTCAGATTGGCCTGGACGGAATAGATGTTCAGTTCCAGCGCGCTGGCGCCGGCCTGCTGGATTTGCCGGGCGTAGTCGATCCAGCCTTCGTCGCTGACGCAATTCAGGCTGGCGATGACCGGAATGTCCACCGACTGCGAGGCGCGGCTGATCAGGTTGAGATAATCCTCCGGCCCGAACTGGTAGACGTCCATGTGCGGAAAGGGACTGTGGAACTCGGCGAAGCTGTTGCTGCCCGTCTCCAGCAGATGGGAAAACGCCTCGTTTTCGTACCGGATCTGTTCTTCGAACAGGGACAACATCACGACGGCGGACACACCGCCGTCCTCCAGGCGCCGGATGCCGTCCAGGGTTCCCGAGAGGGGCCCCGCCGATGCGGCAACGGGATGCTTCAGGCTCATCCCCATGTAGTTGGTTTTCAGGTCCATAGATTCACCTTCAGGATTTGACGGCGGCGTCGGGATGAAAATGCCGGCCGCTCCGAGCGGCCATTTCTTCGTACACGTCCCACTTTTGCCACACGACCTGTTGGGCCAGGGCCATGAGGTGTTCGCATTCGTCGGGATGGGTGCGGGACAGCATCTTGTAGCGCAATTCGTTGAAGGCGTAGGTTTTTAGCTTGATGTGCGGCCGGGGCGAGTCCAGCACGAAGGGGTTGCGGTCGGTCTGGCGCAATTCCGGGTTGTAGCGCATCAACGGCCAATGGCCGCTGGCCACCGCCAGATCCTGCTGTGTCAGGCCCTGGCGCATGTCGATGCCGTGGGCGATGCAATGGCTGTAGGCCAGCACCAGGGACGGCCCTGGATAGGCTTCCGCTTCGCGCAGGGCCAGCAAGGTCTGCTGGGGGTTGGCGCCCATGGCGATCTTGGCCACGTACACGTTGCCGTAGGAAATGGCCTGCAAGGCCAGGTCCTTCTTGCCCACCTGCTTGCCCGCCGCAGCGAACTTGGCCACCGCGCCGAGGGGCGTGGATTTGGACATCTGGCCGCCGGTGTTGGAATAGACCTCCGTATCCAGCACCAGCACGTTCACGTCGCGGCCGCTGGCCAGCACGTGATCCAGGCCGGACGAGCCGATGTCGTAGGCCCAGCCGTCGCCGCCGACGATCCACACGCTACGGCGCACCAGGTGGTCGACCACCGAAAGCAGGTCCCTGGCTTTTTCGGTGCCCAACTCCAGGAGGACGGCCTTGAGGTTGGCCACGCGGATGCGCTGGGTGCGGATCTGCGATTCGGTGGTCTGCGGGGCGGCTATGATTTCTTCCACCCACCCGGCGGGCAGTTCGTCGTGCAGTTCGCGCGCCAGTTGCTGGGCCAGAGCCAGGTGCTTGTCGCAGCTCAGGCGAAACCCCAGGCCGAATTCGGCGTTGTCCTCGAACAGGGAGTTGGACCAGGCCGGACCGCGCCCTTCGGCATTCTTGGTCCACGGGGTGGTGGGCAGGTTGCCGCCGTAGATGGACGAGCAGCCGGTGGCGTTGGCCACCAGCAGGCGGTCGCCGAACAACTGCGACAACAGCCGCACGTAAGGCGTTTCGCCGCAGCCGGCGCAGGCGCCGGAAAATTCGAACAGGGGTTCCAGGAACTGGGCGCCGCGCACCGAGGAAAAATCCACCCGCGAGCGGTCGTTGACCGGGATGGATTCGAAAAAGCCGATGTTGCCGCGCGCCTGTTCGAGAATGGGCGCCTTGGGTTTCATGTTGATGGCCTTGACCCCGCTCTGTTGCAAGCTCTTGGCGGGGCAGACGTCCACGCACAGGCCGCAGCCGGTGCAGTCCTCCACGTAGATTTGCAGGGTGTAGCGGGTTTCCGGGAAGCCGCGCGCGCTGACCTGGGCCGATTTGAATCCTTGCGGGGCGGCGTCCAGGAGGGATTCTGGATAGAACTTCGAGCGGATCACGCTGTGCGGGCAGACGAAACTGCAATTGCCGCACTGGATGCAGATGTCCGGCTCCCACTCCGGCACGAAATCCGAGACGTTGCGCTTCTCCCACTGGGTGGTGCCGGAAGGGTAGGTGCCGTCCACCGGCAATAGGGAAACCGGCAATTGGTCGCCGCGGCCGGCCATCATGGCCGCCGTCACCCTTTGCACGAATTCCGGCGCCTGGGCAGGCACCACGGGCGGCACCTCGATGGCGCTGTCCGCGTGCCGTGGCACGGGAACCTGGTAGAGCCGGGCCAAAGTCTGGTCCACGGCGGCGAAGTTTTTCTGCACCGCCTCCTCACCTTTCTTGCCGTAGGTCTTCTTGATGGCGGCCTTGATCTGGGCGATGGCTTCCTCGCGCGGCAGCACGCCGGACAGAGCGAAGAAGCAGGTCTGCATGATGGTGTTGGTGCGGCTGCCCATGCCGGTTTCCCGCGCCACTTGGGAAGCGTCGATCACGTAGAAGGCGATGTTCCTGTCGATGATCTGCTCCTGCAGACGGCGCGGCAGGCGGGGCCACACCTCGTCGGGGCTGTAGGGGCTGTTGAGCAGGAAAGTGGCGCCGTCGTGGGCATGGTCCAGCACGTCGCCGTGCTCCACGAAGTTGAACTGGTGGCAGCCGATAAAGCCGGCGGCCTGGATCAGATAAGGCGAGTCGATGGGCTCGGGTCCGAAGCGCACGTGGGACACGGTGCGCGAGCCGGATTTCTTGGAGTCGTAGACGAAATAGCCTTGCGCATACAGCGGGGTGGATTCGCCGATGATCTTGATGCTGTTCTTATTGGCGCCCACCGTGCCGTCGGAACCCAAACCGAAAAACAGCGCGCGTACCGTGTTGTCCGGCTCGAGGTCGAAAGACGGGTCGTAGTCGAGGCTGGTGTGGCTCACGTCGTCCTGAATGCCGACGGTGAAGTGGTTTTTCGGGCTGGGTTTGC
>DATDOO010000218.1:0-20192 GCA_035293245.1 Methylococcaceae bacterium | reverse complement strand
GATCTGGGTTCGCTGGTGGCGGGCACCAAATACCGCGGCGATTTCGAGAAGCGTCTGAAGGCCCTCCTGGCGCAACTCAGGAAAGAGGACCAGGCCATCCTGTTCATCGACGAAATTCATACCCTGATTGGTGCCGGCTCCGCTTCCGGCGGGGTGATGGACGCCTCCAACCTCATCAAGCCGGCACTGGCTTCCGGGCATCTGCGCTGCATCGGCTCCACCACTTACCAGGAATACCGCGGCGTTTTCGAGAAAGACAGCGCGCTGGCGCGCCGCTTTCAGAAAGTGGACATCAACGAGCCGAGCATCGAGGAAACCTACCTCATTCTCAAGGGGCTGAAGTCCCGCTTCGAGGCGCACCACCAGGTCAAGTACACCCTTGCCGCACTGCGCAGCGCGGCGGAGTTGGCCGGGCGCTACATCAACGACCGGCACTTGCCCGACAAGGCCATCGACGTGATCGACGAGGCCGGCGCCAGCCAGCATCTCCTGCCGGCGTCGAAGCGGCGCAAGGTGATCGGCGCCCCGGAAATCGAAACGGTGGTGGCCAAGATCGCCCGCATCCCCCCCAAGACCGTCTCCTCCAACGACAAGGATCGCCTGCGCGATCTGGAACGCAACTTAAAAATGTTGGTGTTTGGTCAGGACGAAGCCATCGCGGCGCTGGCTACCAGCATCAAGCTCTCCCGGGCCGGGCTGCGCGATTCGGGCAAGCCGATCGGCTGCTTCCTGTTCGCCGGGCCCACCGGCGTCGGCAAGACCGAAGTCACGCGCCAGTTGGCCAAAGTACTGGGCATCGAGCTGATCCGCTTCGACATGTCCGAGTACATGGAGCGCCACACCGTGTCGCGGTTGATCGGCGCGCCGCCGGGCTACGTCGGCTTCGACCAGGGCGGCCTGCTCACCGAGGAAATCACCAAGCACCCCCACGCCGTGCTGCTGCTCGACGAGGTGGAAAAGGCCCATCCCGACGTCTTCAACCTGCTGCTCCAGGTCATGGACCACGGCACGCTGACGGACAACAACGGACGCAAGTCGGACTTCCGCAACATCGTCCTGGTGATGACCACCAACGCCGGCGCCGCCGAGGGCGGGCGCGCCTCCATCGGCTTCACCGCTCAGGACCATACCACCGACAGCCTGAAAGTCATCGAGAAGCTGTTCTCGCCGGAATTCCGCAACCGGCTCGACGCCATCATCCAGTTCAAGCCGCTGGATGTGGCGGTCATCGCCCAGGTAGTGGACAAATTCATCTTCGAACTGGAAGCGCAATTGGCGGAGAAGAACGTCACCCTGCGCCTGGACGACGACGCCCGCGCCTGGCTGGCGGAACACGGTTGCGACCCGAAAATGGGCGCGCGACCTATGGCGCGGGTCATCCAGGAGCACATCAAGAAGCCGCTGGCCGAGGAACTGCTGTTCGGCCGTCTCGCCCACGGCGGGATCTTGCGGATTTACGTGGAATGCGACCGTCTGGCTTTCGCGGTCGAGAAGGACGGAAACGCCGGAGGGATCGTTCCGGCGCGGACGGAAGAGGTGTAAGCCGGAGGCCGCTTATTTCAAGCGGAAGGTGATGCGCCCTTTGGTGAGATCGTAAGGGGTCATTTCCACTTTCACCCGGTCGCCGGTCAGAATGCGGATATAGTTTTTGCGCATCTTGCCGGAAATATGCGCCGTGATAATGTGGCCGTTGTCCAGCTCCACGCGGAACGTGGTGTTGGGAAGGGCCTCGATGATTTTGCCCTCCATTTCCAGAACGTCTTCTTTGGCCATTGGTGTCGCCGAATCCTGAATAGTAAATTTGTGAATCTTATCATAGCTTTTCGCGCCTACCGTCAAAGCGCGCTTCCGCGGCTGTACCGGGCTTCCGAACCATGCGCCTCGAACTGAACCCGGTCTTGCGGGATGAGGGCACCACGGATGTACAGGCTTTCGAGCGGATCATGACGCTGCCCGGCGAGGTGTTCCGGGACGTGAAAGGCCGCACGACCCTGCGTTTTCAGGCGGGGGGGCGCGCCTATTTCCTCAAGCGCCATACCGGCGTGGGCTGGAGGGAAATATTCAAGAATCTTTTCAGCCTGCGCGCACCGGTTCTGGGTGCAGGCAACGAACACGCCGCCATCCAGCGCCTCGGCGAATTGGGCGTGGCGACGTTGCGCGAGGCCGGTTTCGGCCAGCGCGGCTGGAATCCGGCACGGCAGGAGTCGTTCCTGATTACCGAAGAGCTGGCCGGCATGGTCAGCCTGGAGGACCTGTGCCGCGATTGGCGGGGCCGGCCGCCGGGTGCCGGTTTCAAGCGCACCTTGATCGCCGAGGTGGCACGCATTGCCCGCGTCCTGCACGAGAACGGCGTCAATCACCGCGACTTTTATATCTGCCATTTCCTGTTCGATCCGGCCAGTTCGCCCCGTGCGCCGCGTCTGCACCTGATCGACCTGCATCGGGCGCAGTTGCGGCGGTGCACGCCGGAGCGCTGGGTGGTAAAGGACTTGGGAGCGCTGTATTTTTCCGCCATGGACATCGGCCTGACCCGCCGCGACCTCTTGCGGTTCCTGAAAATCTATCGGGCGCGGCCGTTGCGGGACATTCTTGTCCGCGAGGCCGGCTTCTGGGAGAAGGTCACACGCCGCGCCCAGGCGCTCTACGCCTCTTATGATCCTGCCGCCGAAGCGGCCTTTGGCGCTTCCGCGCCGTCTTCCGGACGTTGAAAGACGGCGTTTTGCGTTATTCTTGACCGCGAAAAACCCCATACAGGAGGGCGGTGCCTCGCCATGCAGGATTTTCAGAAAGAATTCATCGATTTCGCCATCGACTGCGGCGTGCTGCGCTTTGGCGAATTCCGGCTCAAATCCGGACGGATCAGCCCGTATTTTTTCAATACCGGCCTGTTCGACAGCGGCAGCCGCCTGGGGCGGCTGGGGCATTTTTACGCCCGGCGCCTGTTGCATGCCCGGCTGGAATTCGACGTGCTGTACGGCCCGGCCTACAAGGGAATTCCTCTGGCGTGCGCTACCGCCATCGCCCTGGCGGAACAGACGGGCGGCGAGGCGCCTTTCGCCTTCAACCGCAAGGAAGCCAAAGACCACGGCGAGGGCGGTTGCCTGGTCGGTGCGCCCGTGAAGGGGCGTGTGCTCATTGTCGACGACGTCATTACCGCCGGCACCTCGGTCCGGGAATCTGTGGACATCATTCGCGCCGCCGGCGCTCAAGCCTGCGGCGTGCTGATCGCCCTCGATCGGCAGGAGAAGGGGCAAGACGGGACTTCCGCCATCGCGGAAATCGGCCGGAGTTACGGTCTGCCGGTCATCGCCATCGTGACGCTGGCAGATATTCTCGATTATCTGCAGCAGGACCGGGAGCGGGCGGAATGCGTCGCTGCCATTCGCGCTTATCAGTCGAAGTACGGGGAGAGAAGCTAATGAGGCCGCGCATGATTTTCCGGTTGCTGCTCACGCTGTGTCTGGCTTACCCCGTCATGGGATGGGCGGAAACCGGAAAACGGTATTTCCGCTGGGTGGACGAGAAAGGCGACGTTCACTACACGGAATATCTGCCGCCGGAGCAGGCCAGTCGCGGCGGAAAAAAGATCAACGAAAAGGGCATGACGGTTGAGACGCTGGCGGGCGCGAAAACGGCGGAACAGCGCGAGCAGGAGGGTCGGCTCAAGCGCCTGCACGCGGGCTTGGTCCGGGTGATCCGCGAGCAGGCGGAGCGCGATGAAGGACTCATGCGCACCTTTCGCAGTGTCGAGGACATTCAGCAGACCCTGCAAGGCAAGCTCACGACGCTGGACAGCCTGATGCGGGTGGTGCAAACCAACCGGGAGCGGCAAACCGCCCAACTCGACGTGCAGCAAAAAAAGGCGGCGGGTTTGGAGCGCAACGGCAAGCTCGTGCCGGAAAAGCTGAAAGAGGAGATCGAAGCCTCACGCAAGCTGATTGCCGATTACGAGCTGAAGCTGCTCCAGCATCAGGAGCAGAAGCGGCTTTTCCAGGCCGAAGCGGAGGTGGAAACCACGCGATTGAGTGCCCTGCTGGAGCCGCAAGGGAAAAACTCCTTGAACGCCTTGGTCTTGCGACTGAACGATCTGAGCATTCCCCCCGGCAATCCTGCCGATCTCCTGGTGGCAGCCATTCCGTGCCAGGACGGTGCGGCCTGTGCCGCCGCATGGAAAAAAGCGCGGACTTTTGTCGAATTGCAAACACCTCACCCCCGCACGGTCACCGACACCGTGCTTTTCAGTGCCGATCCCACCCCGGATCAACCTCTCGGGATGGTGGTTGCGTACCTTCGGGATGGCAAGGATTCCATCCTGTTCATGGAGGTGTTGTGCGAACATTCCCCGACCGAGGCGGGAGCGTGCGCCGGCCCGGACGCGCAAGGACTGCGGGAAGGTTTCCGCATGACCTTGCTCAATGAAATTCGTTGAGCAGCGAAATATTTCACCTCGGAAAGGGCGAATGGGGTGCTCGTTCTTTCCAAGAATTCATCGAACTGTTATGATTTCACCTCTTGAAGGCGCGTAGCTCAGTTGGTTAGAGCACCACCTTGACATGGTGGGGGTCGTTGGTTCGAGTCCAATCGCGCCTACCAGAATTTAGGGCAGAACCCAACCGTTTTGCTCACGATCAAACCGCCACGCAGGCGGTTTTTTTGTGCCCGGCGTCGAAGGCGGCTTTCCGTGATTGCCCCGTTCGGGAGCGGCCAGTAGTTCGCCGCCAACGCCGACAAAGCATTATCCGCGCGACCGTGCTACAAATAACGCTCGCAAGACGGCTTCTCAATCCGCGAAACGCGCGTCTGTCACACACAACTGGAGTTATGTCATGGGTGGCTTTTCCGTTTTTGTCCTGCTTCTCCTGGCCCTCGCCGTGGTCATCGTCCTGTTCAGCGTCAAGTTCGTGCCCCAGGGGTTCGAGTTCACCGTGGAACGCTTCGGCAAGTATACGGCGACCTTAAGTCCGGGCCTCAACATCATTATGCCGATCGTCGATCAGGTCGGCGCCAAGGTGAACATGCGCGAACAGGTGTTCGACGTGCCCTCCCAGGAAATCATCACCAAGGACAACGCCATGGTGCGGGTGGACGGCGTGGTGTTTTTCCAGATCATCGATGCGGCCAAGTCCGCCTATGAGGTCAGCGGCCTGCACAGTGCCATTCTTTACCTGACCATGACCAACATCCGCACCGTCATGGGTTCGATGGATATGGACGAATTGCTTTCGAAGCGCGACGAGATCAATGGCCGCCTGCTGCACGTAGTGGACGACGCCACCAATCCCTGGGGCGTCAAGGTGACGCGCGTGGAAATCAAGGACATTGCCCCACCACAGGATCTGGTTGATTCCATGGCGCGGCAACTGAAAGCCGAACGCGACAAGCGCGCCGCCATCCTGGAAGCCGAAGGCTTGCGGCAGGCGGCGATCCTGCGCGCCGAAGGCGAGAAGCAGGCGGCCATCCTGGAGGCGGAAGGCAAGCGCGAGGCGGCGTTCCGCGAGGCCGAGGCGCGCGAGCGTATGGCCCAGGCCGAAGCCCAGGCGACCCAGGTAGTTTCCGAGGCCATTTCCAAGGGCAACGTCCAGGCCGTCAACTATTTCGTGGCCATGAAGTACGTGGAATCCCTGCGCGACATCGCCTCCGCCGGCAACAGCAAGGTGGTGCTCATGCCCCTGGAAGCGTCCAGCGTCATCGGCGCGCTGGAAGGCATCGGCGAACTGACGCGAGAAGTTTTTGCCCGCAAGGCTGGAGGTGGTGCAGCATGAACGAGATCACCTACTGGCACTGGCTGATTCTGTCCGTGGGATTGATGTTGCTGGAATTTTGCGTCAGCGGCGCCTATTTTCTCTGGATGGGCCTGACGGCCATCGTCATCGCCGGTCTGGCGGCGGTCGCGCCCGGTCTCGACTGGCGATTTCAGGTCATGACTTTTTCCGTGCTCTCGCTGGTGAGCGTGGTGCTGTGGCGGCGCTACCAGCGCCAACATCCGGCCAAGACCGATCATCCCCTCCTCAACCGCCGCTCGGCCCAATACCGGGGCCGGCACTTCACCCTGGATCAGCCCATCGAAAACGGCATGGGACGGCTCAGAATCGACGACACACTGTGGAAAATCAGTGGGGACGACTGTCCGGCGGGAACGCGGGTGGAAATCGTCGGCGCGGAAGGGACGGTGCTGATGGTGAAGCGGATCGGGGCTTGACGCACCCAAAACTCGAAATTGCCGCAAACGGTCCCCGAACCTATACTGGCGTGGGAAGGCGCGACGCTTTCCGGAGCAGAAAAATCAAAACAGTACTCAAGGAGAAACAGATGAAATTTGCAACGCGCACCGCCCTGCTTGCCACCGCACTTGCGTTTACCTTGGCCGCAACGCCGGCGATGGCAGCGGAAGAAGAAGGCAACTATGCCACCCAGACGGTGAGCAAGTTTGCCCGCGGATTCAGCAACTGCGCTTTCGGCTGGGCGGAATTGTTCAAGAACTCGGTCAACGAGCCCCACCAGAAGGGCTGGATGTATGCGCCGGTGGGGTTTGTGAAGGGTGTGGGCCACGCCGTGGGCCGCACCGCGGTCGGAGCCTTCGAAGTGGCCACGTTCCCCATACCGACCCCTTCTCCGATCCACACCGAGCATTTTTGGGAAAGCATGAGCACGGAAACCAGTTACGGCTTCAAGTAAGCCCGTTTTCCGAGCAGAAGACAGGGGCGGCTACCCTTCGCCCCTGCCGAATTCCGGCGATTGCCGCCTAGTCCGGCCGATTACCCCAAACTCTTGCTCGCCACTTCGTAAACGTCGCGGGCGATGTCGGAGATCTGCATGATGCGCCGCAGTTCGCCCGTCATCAGCGTGCGCCGGGCTTCATCGTAACGGCGCCACTGGCTTAAGGGGCTGAGAAGGCGCGCAGCGATCTGCGGGTTGAGCGTGTTGAGTGCCGTCACATGCTCGGCAAGGAGGCGGTAGCCGGAGCCGTCCAGGGCGTGGAAGTGCACGGGATTGTTTTGGCAGAACGCGCCCACAAGGGCGCGCAGGCGGTTGGGGTTTTTCAGGTCGAAGGCCGGGTGCGCGGCGAGGGTGCGCACCGTCTGCAGCACGCCGGGCAGGGGGCAGGCGGCTTGCAGGGTGAACCACTTGTCGATGACCAGCGCCTCGTCCTGCCATTTGGCGTAGAACTGGTCGAGGCAGTTCTCCTTGTCCGGATTATGGCTGTTGACGATGCAGGCCAGCGCGCCGATCTGGTCGGTCATAGTGGCGGCGGTCTGGAACTGTTCGAAGCACAGGTGGTGGCTGTCGGGTTTGTCCAGTTCGGCGATGTAGGACAGCGCCAGGTTTTTGATCCTCCGCCGTCCGATGGCTAACGCATCGAAACGGCCGGCCTCGTCGCGGTGGAATTCGCCATAAATCCGCCGCCATTCCCCTTCCAGTTCCCGAGCCAGTTCCCGTCTTACCTGCTGTCGCGCCGCGTGAATGGCGTCGGGATCGACGACGTTCATCAAGGAGCCGATGTAATCCTCCGACGGCAGGGTCAGGAGCAATGCAAGGTAGGACGGATCTTCCCAGTCGCCGGCGAGCAGGCCGCGGAAAGCGTCCACGAGGCGCGGATTGACCTTGCCGGCCTGATCTTCTTCGATCAGTTTCTCCACCAGATTGAGCAGGATTTGGCCGGCCAGTTGCTGGCCGGCCTCCCAGCGGTTGAAGGGATCGGAATCGTGGCGGAACAGGAAGGCCAGTTCATCGTAATCATGGTGGATTTTCAGGCGCACCGGCGCGGAGAAGCCGCGCAGGGCGGAAAGCACCGGCTTTTCCGCCAGATCGGCGAAACGAAAAGTTTGCACCGCGTCGCCGACCCGGAGCACGCGCGTTTCGTGTCCGTCGGCGCATTGTTCGCCGACGAGCCGCAAGGGTAGCGGCGCCCCGTCCCCACCGAGCAGACCGACCGAAAATGGGATCAGCAACGGCTCTTTCACCGGCTGGCCGGGCGTCGCCGGACAGCTCTGCCGGACCGTCACGGCCAGTTCGCGCCGCGCGGCGTCGTAAGCGCTTTCGACGTGCACCTCCGGGGTGCCGGACTGGCTGTACCAGAGCCTGAACTGACTTAAATCCGTGCCGCCGGCTTCTTCCATGCAGCGCAGAAAATCGTCGCAAGTGACCGCCTGGCCGTCGTGACGGGCGAAATACAGATCCATGCCCCGGCGGAACGCGTCCGCTCCCAGCAAGGTGTGCAGCATGCGGATCACTTCCGCACCCTTCTCGTACACCGTCAGGGTGTAGAAGTTGTTGATCTCGATGTACGACTCGGGGCGCACCGGGTGGGCCAGGGGGCCCGCGTCCTCGGCGAACTGGCGGTTGCGCAGAAGGTTCACGTCCTCAATGCGCTTCACGGCCCGCGAGGTGCGCTCGGCAGTGAATTCCTGGTCGCGGAACACCGTCAGCCCTTCCTTCAGGCTCAACTGGAACCAGTCGCGGCAGGTGATGCGGTTGCCGGTCCAGTTGTGGAAATACTCGTGGCCGATCACGCCCTCGATGTGCTCGTAATCGGCGTCAGTGGCCGTGTCGGGGCGGGCCAGGACATACTTGGTATTGAAGATGTTGAGCCCCTTGTTTTCCATCGCCCCCATGTTGAAGTGGCCGACCGCCACGATCATGTACAGGTCCAGGTCGTATTCCCGGCCAAAGGCTGTCTCGTCCCAGCGCATGGCGTGCTTGAGGGAGTGCATGGCGTGTTCGCACTTGTCCAGGTCGTGCGGTTCCACCCAGATTTGCAGTTTCACCTCCCGTCCGCTCATCGTAGTGAAACTATCCTCCAGGCAGCGCAAACGGCCGGCCACCAAGGCGAACAGGTAGCAGGGCTTTCTGTAGGGGTCTTCCCAGCGCACCCAATGGCGCTTGTTCTTCAACTCGCCGGAGGCGACCCGGTTGCCGTTGGACAGGAGTATCGGAAAATTCCACTTGTCGCCGATGAGGGTGGTGGTGTAGCGGGCCATCACGTCGGGGCGGTCGGGGAAGTAGGTGATGCGGCGAAAACCTTGCGCTTCGCACTGGGTGCAAAGCATGTCGCCCGACAGGTACAGTCCTTCCAGCGCCGTGTTTGCGGCGGGATGGATGCGGGTGGCGATCTCCAGGTCGAAGACTTCGACCTTGGGAGCGCCTGGAATGGCCAAGGACTCCGGTGTGACTTGAAATTCGTGGTCTTTCAGTGCCCGGCCGTTCAAGCGCAGCGACTCCAAATCCAAGGCCTCTCCGTCGAGCAGCAGCGGGGCGCCGGCGTCCGTGGCCTCGCGGTTTTTCTGCATTTTCAGGCGCGCGGTGACATGGGTTTCTTCCGCGTCGAGCAGAAAAGTCAGATCGACCGCGCCGACCAGATACTCCGGTGGAGCATAATCCTTTAGGTAGATCGAGCGGGGAGCGTTGTCGCGCATGGGAGGATCGCCCGGGGTCAGGGAGAGTTCGGGCGAAAGGAGTGCACGAGAAGCGCCAGCCAGCCGAGCATCAGCGCCACTCCGCCGAATGGCGCGATACGAGCAAAGGCGGCCACTCCCGTTGCGGCGACCAGATACAGCCCGCCGCTGAACAGCGTAATGCCCCCGACAAAGAAGGCGCCGCTCCATTTCAGCCAGCGGCATGCAGGCCGTCGCTCCAGTCGTTGCACGATCCATCCCAGGGCTAAAATGTGCCAGAAGTGGTACTGCACCGCAGTTTGCCAGAGCATTTGCCCGCGCTCGTCCAGGGCGCCGCGTAGAACGTGCGCGCCGACCGCGCCGAGCAGGACGGCTAGAAAACCGCCTAGGGCGAAAGCGCGCGGAAAAAACGCGTCTGGATTCATTTCGGCCGCCGGTTCATGAAAAAGCTAGATTATCATCTACGCTTCATTGCAGGGAGAATGCCATGCAACGTTTGTTCATGCTGATTCTAAGCGTTCTGATTAGTTATTCCGCCATGGCGGGGGAAACGGTTTATCTCTGCCGGCAGAACGGCAAAGTGACTTACGCCGCTTCACCGCGCTTCGGCGAATGCCAGCCGGTCGACCTCAAGGTGCTGCACCCCAGCGAGGAAGAATTGGAGCGGTTGGCGCGCGAAAAGGAGAGGCGGGAAGCGGAGCAACAAGCGGCGGAAGAACAAGGACGCCAGGAACGGCAAGTGCGCGCCCAGGAAGAAGCCGCAAGGGCCAGCAAACGGCAAGCCCGTGCGGCGGAAAAGGAAGCGGAATATGAACGGGAGCAACTCCGTGTCCAGGAGGATACCTATGAACTGGAAAAATACCGGCAGCCGCTGATATTCGTACCCAAACGCACGTTCCCTCGTAAACCCGTTTCTCCGCCATTCCCAAAACTCCCCGGCGGAAGAACGGGGGGTAGCCCGCCTCGGTGACGTTGACAGGGAAAAGCTGACTTGCGTATAGTTCACCTCCCTTCAGGCAAGGGCGGTTAGCTCAGCGGGAGAGCACTGCCTTCACACGGCAGGGGCCACTGGTTCAATCCCAGTACCGCCCACCATCAAATCAATAAGTTACGCGTGACCGCAAAAATGGCTGCGTAACTTTTTGCGTAAAATCCCTTTATCAGGCCACCCGTCTCAGCAGCGTGACGGGGCGCATCTCGGTCAGTTTTTCCACCGCCTTGATCAGCTCCTGAATTTCTGCCGGCGAGTAACGTAACGTCACATCGCCATTGGTGTGATGCAGCAGGACTTTCCGTGTTTCTATCGGCACCTCCGCTGCGCGGAGTCTGCGACCGAAGGTGTGCTTCAAGTTGTGTGGCCCCCGGCAAAATTTCCGATCCGCAGGCAAACCCGACCGGCGCCACGCGCTATCCCAAGCGGTGCTGTGCATCTCGGCAAGCCGTTTTCCTTTTCTGGCGAACACATACGCGGACCCGTTGCCCCGGCACTCCTCGACGACCAAACGCGCGGCCCGGTTTAGAACCACCACCTGATCCTCCTTGTTCTTCTCGCCCGGCCAGACGCCATCCGGGTACGGCACGGGGCAACCGGGAACGACGAAAACGGACGTTTGGAGTTCCGGGATTTCAACCTCCCAGTCCCAGCGTAGCCAGCAAACGCCTTGTTCCCGTAACCCGGTGTTTACCGCGAATGTCGCCATGCGCGCCAGGTAGTCCGGTAATTCCTGGAAAAGCCGCGTCTGTTCATCCCAATTCAAGGGATAGGGGGCTTTCTGATCCTCCCAGTTGGGCATGATCAGCAATGGCACCGTGCCGAGAAAAGGCCGATTGTCCTCGTTACGCCAAACCCGGGCGGCCAACGTCAGGATGCGCCGGACGACCGTCAGTTCCCTCGCTACGGAAGCACTCCGGAGCCCTTTCTCACGCTGCAACTGGATGTAAGGTTGCAGTGTTCCCTGATGAATTTCATTCAGCGTCAGACTCCCAATGACTGGGACCAACTTTTCCAGTGCATACATGTCGCGCTCCAGGCTCCTTTTGGTGGCCTCCCTGAGATGTCTGGCTGCCGCTTCGGCAAACGTGATCTCTCCCTCTTTGGCGCGCTTACCTTTGTCCAGCGCTGCTTTCATCAACCCATGGTAGCGTTGCTGCGCTTTTTCAACCTCCTCCTTGCCAAAGCCAGTTCGTTCGAAAATTCGGCCAAGCCCTTTGACGCGCTTGTCGATGATCCACTGTTTTCCGTCAAATCGAAGTCCGGGAATTTTTCGCATGGTTTTCCTCCGTTGCGTCCTCCCGGCCTTCCGTTGCGGGATTTATGGTCGTCCGCCCAGGCGTCGAGGTCAAGCCGGTCGAACGCGATTCCCTGGTCGCCGATGGGAATTTCAATAATGTTGGGGCGCACTTCCGAGTTGAACCGGTTTCGGTCCATGCCGAGGTAAGAGGGTGCATCTCGTAAACGGATCAGGCGGGGTACGATTTCCATTCATGTCGTCTCGCACGTGTCGCGGGGTAATGACGTGACAAATTCGGCAGAAGGTGCCGGGGAAACCTGCGAAACCTGCTGAACATTCCATGCCACGGCGCCTCGGCTATTGGCGCACCGACGGAATCGCAACCCGTTCAGGACGCGGCCCTCGTGCCTAACAAGCCACCACCCAAATTTTCGGCGATTGATCTGCGTTGTCCTCTCGCCTGCAACATCCTCCAGGGCCTCCCGTAAATCCTTAAAACCGGGGCGTGATGTGACAGCAATCACATCCCTGAGCAGCATCGGTTTTTCGTCGAATGCGTTGTGCCACGCGACGAGAACTTGAAGAAGGGCAACACGATCAGGATCGAACGTCGTTGAAAACATCGACGCTGCGGGATCTGGTAGGCCGAGCCACAACAGAGATTGTCGACATAGGTCGCTCCAATCAGAAAACCCGGCCACGGGTGGGCACTCTGTTTTGGGGTGGCCGGCGACGATCCATGCGCGGATGATCGTTAACACCGTGGCAACCCAGTACTCACGATTCTGACGCACCTCCGTAACCGGATCGCACTGATACGCTCGCGTCTCCGGTTGTTGCCCTCCAGGATCCAGATAGATGGTCATTGTTCTTCTGATCATATCCTGGACAGGGCTGACATTGACCCCCGTGTAAAGAAATAGCGCTTGGGTGCTTGGGCGGGAAGATTTTGACAATCCGAGGATCCGGCCTGACAGGGCGCGGCTGGTTAATGCAGCACACAGCGAACTGTGTGCGAGCAAATCGCATGTAATGTTGTCAAAAAAAATCGCCGGGGCAGCAGACATGAGCTCCGCAAGAAGGATTTTTCGACATTCGTCGTCGCTGCACGGAAACGCAATTGGGGCGGTCGGCTGAGGCGTTGCGAACGCGAGGAAAAGCTCGCAGAGGTATGTTTTCCCGCTACCGAATTCCGGAGCTCCAACGTGGACCATAGGCGCCAACGGTAATGTAGGTCGGATTGTTGCCGTCAAGATTCCACATACGGCGGCGGCAAAATCGAGGGTATTCTGGAATCTAAATTCAGAAAGAAGCGTATCAATACCTGCGAGTGCCTTCTTTGCGTCCTCCCTGGATGGACAACTAGGAATGCGGTAACGGCTCTCCAGGAAAGCGCCAAAAATGCCGGTGGCCTCGTCGTACCCTGCGCGAGTTACCAAAGTGCCGTCGGGACGTAGGTATGGTTGGCGCGCAATTCCGTGCAGAACCGGCATGTGGCGATACTCGGTCGCGTCGTGCAGGATTCGACAATGTCGGTCCGGTGGATCGCAAATCTCCCAACCGCCAGATCGTTTATCGTATTTTTGCCATACTACGATATCTGCCAGAAATCGAATCAGAGCGGACAGTAGAAGGATTTTTACGCTGGTTTCCGACGTGGCGGGATCGGCGGCGACGGTGACGAGCACCCCACCGCGTTGGAAACACAGGCGCGATCTCGCCAATTCGACCTCGGCCGTGGCGACGATGCTCGGAATTTCACCGGGACTCACGTAAATGACCGGCCGGGGTGGAGGTCTATCTGGTCGGTTCGTTCCCGCGGCGGCAGCAGGTGCGATGTTGCAGGTTTTGCAGGTTTTCGAGGCGTCGCGATCTGAAGTTTCCTCCCCGCGAATTTCTGTGGTGTGCATTCCGCTCATATATCCATCCCAGTGACATGGATAGTTGTTGTATAATTAAATTTAAATTTGTGTTCACTCGGGTCCGAGCGATGTTTGGAACGAACCGAGCATGTTCCGTGCCGCACTCTGCCGAGGACTGAACACAGCATAACAATGTCCGCGCGGACATGTCAATGGGTTGGACATCCATGAGGGTGAGCGATGCTTACTGACGTAGAATTACTTGATTTGATTAAGAAACAACAGAAGTTTCGGACCGATATTGAGTTGGCGGGTTACCTCAAATTGAAAAAATCCATGATCAGCGCCATTCGCACTGGCGTAACGTCGCTAGGTCCATTGCAACGACTCAAAATTCTCGACCACATCCAGTTTTTAAAGGTTTCCAACTGGGTGGAACGACTTTCTCCGGAAGGTTTGGCCAAAGCAATCAGGTCTCATGTCGAAAACAATGCGCTTGCAATTGCATTGCCTGCGACGGAAAAAGGGGAGCCTCCCGAGGCCGATATTCAGCTGCTGTCGCTGATTAAGTCGTTCAAACAATGTGAAAAGGATGAGCAGTTGGCGCCATTGCTCGGCTTGAAGCGCAACGCGCTCTCGATGATCCGCACGGGGAAAGCGAAATTTGGCCTGTTGCCACGAGTGAAGATCTTGCGGATGCTGGACCCGGATATCCGGCTTGAAACTTTCGAGGAAGCCCTTCAGTCGTCGGAAACGCTTTTGCAGATCGCGAAGGAGCATATAGAAAATGTAACTGCAGGCGGTTCTAATGCGAGCCCTCCATAACACCATTGGGGTTGCATGACCGGAATCCAGCGTTACCCTTTCCAAAAGCATTCAACCTGATCGGAGGAAGTCATGTCCACTGTTCGTCTGATCGACGGCGGCCGGGATCAATTGCTCGACGAAGCGAGCAGCGCGCTCTTCCGTGGCATCTGCCTCGGAGAAAAGGATCAACTTGAACGATTGTCCGAGATCGACGCCATCCTGAGTCGCCGAGGCAATCTGCGCCTGGTGTGCAGCCGGACGGAAACAGCCGTTTTGCCTTCCGAATGATGTTAAGGAGGGAGCTGAATCCATCGTTGCGCGTACCTGCCCAAGAGAGAAAAGTACCGTGAATGGATCGATCGGCGCATGATCGTCGGCCGATCCGTCCTATCGAACCCCTCACGGCCTCCTGACCAGGGTGGGTGATCAGCCCTGACTAGTGGTTCCGCCCTTCATCCCGTTTCTTCCTCGCCGAAGGAAATGGCGGCATGTTCTTCTCCGTCGTCGGTTCCCACGTCCAGCACGGAATTTGCCGTCGCTGATACCAGCGCACTTTTTCTGCTTTGCGCTGCAAGTATTTCTCGTCACGGTCGATGCCGTACACCTCGAGACAATACGCAGGGTCCGTGTCCAGTAACTGGAAATCCGGCAGCAGTTCTTCGTCTGGCCGCATCCGCAAGGGTTTGACAAAGTGGCGCCGTTCTTCAATAAGCTGACGAATCACTTCCAGTTCATAGCCTGAATCCGCCGGGATGAATTCCGGACTGACCCGCAGCAAGGCCACGTCTTCGGCAACCCAGGAGTTTCCTTTTCGGAAGACCAGGCAGGCTACCATGATGTATCGATCCGGCATGGCGATCTCGGCCGATGCCCTTCTGCCGTAACCCAGACTACTGTCGACTTTTTTCGCCAGTTCCGATCCCATCCAGAGGAGGTCAGGGAACAGGTCGAGGGAAAGCCCGGCGCCACCCTCCTGTCTGGAGGAGGGAATCCAGCGAACCAGACGGCCGATCAGCACGATGCCGCGATTTTCGTCCTGCGTTTTTCGTATTGCCTCGTTGCGGTGGGCTTCCAGAACCTGTTGCCGATTCTCATCGCGACTTAGTCCAGGCTGTTCCTGCCAAATGGGTATGACCAGGGAATTTTCAAGGCAATGTCCATCGTTGAAGGTGGATCGTGCTACAACTGCCTTGAGGCGCTTCGATGGTGTATTGATACTGAAAAAGTGCTCGGCATGTGGCCACCGGTTGAGCCCGGCTTCCGCCCAGAACCGTTCCAACAGGCCGCCCAGCCCCACGCGGCTGCGGGACTGTGCGGAATCGTGCCGCTTTCCCCGGGGTGTTTGCCGGTCAGATGGTGTGGACGGTTTGCTCCGCGTCAGGGAAAACGCCAGGTTGAAATCCAGGAACCCATCCACGCGCCCTTGCACCGCCGGTTGGGAAATTCCTGACCCCGGCGATGTTTCCAGTTGATAGGGACAGCTTTCAGCGTGTTGGAACCCCGTGTCGGGGAGCTTTGCCAGATATAGATCATCTGAGTCCGGATAATGCTTGATGGCCAGGTAGCGTGGTTGGTCATCGTCCCTGCACAGGCAGCGAGGCGGATCCCCAGCATACCGTGCACGCTGGAGAATTTCCTGCGCATCGCCGTTGGTCCGGTCCAGCAACTGCTGGAGAGGGTGAATTTCTTTCAGGATCAGAACAGTGCTCATGATTGGGCCTCAAATTCGTGAGATTGGGATTGGGCGTTGGTCTGAAGAGGACGCGGTGGTTCGCCGGGACGCTCCAGCCAGCGCCAGAGCTCGCGGATCGCAAGCCAGTAGCCGTAAAGCGTTCGGGGCGCCATCTCCCGCTGCGCTTTCCAGAACAGGATCACGTGCCGTTTGCCAACCTGGTCCAATCCGGTGACTCTCTCCCTGGATTGGATCCAGGTCAGAAATGCCGCCAACCGCTTCATTTGCTGCCGCCGATTGCGCTTTCCTCCGTGGCGGACATAACCGTGCGCCAGGGGGCGAAGCTGTTCAGCCAAGGTAAGCATTACTCACCTCCACTCGCCCGTGACCCAATTCGGATGCGACCTGCAGCCGCGCCGTGTGGTCGATTTGGCGTGCTTCTTCCTCCGGGACGCCGAGAAATTCCGCCATCCGTTGAAAACGCTCCGCACGCGGCCAACCGGCCGCAATGGGGGCCGGCGCGCCGCTCAGTTCCAGATAGCGCTCCTGGGCATACGCGTGGCGCTCGCCGTGAAACCGGACGCCGGCCTCCGTGGCCTGCTGGTAACAAGCGCGGTGGAAGGCGACGTAGCGGATCGTGTCCGGAATCATTGATTGGCTGCCCTGAACCCGGCTGGCGTTGTGGAGTGCCTCGAGAGCAAAAGCACTGACCGGAACTTGGCGTGCACGCCCGCCTTTCGTGCCGTCCAAGACGGAAATCCATTGCTGCTTTTCCGCCTGGCGGAGCGCCGACTTGGGGTTGATCAGGCAACTTTCCCTTAGGCGCAACCCCATTGATCTCTGCAAATCAAGCAGGACGGCCACTATGACGCACACTTCGCGCTTGGCCGCCTCGTGCCGTTCAGGCGGGATGGCGCGGCTGACCGTGGCGATGCCCGAGCGTTTCTCTATTCCGCAATCCCTGGTCGGGCTGACGGATGGCCAGGCACCTTCTGTCGCCAGAGCCATCACCACATTGACTGCGGAGAGGTAATTTTGCGCGGTGGACGGTGCCAGATCGCCGGATTCCACCCGGCCTTGCAAGTCCTCTCCGTAGGCAATCACGGTCATCTTTTCGATTTGCTCCATGTGGCGGATTCCTTTGGCCCGAGCCCAGGGAACAAATTCTCCCCAACGTTCTGCCAGCGTGGCCTTGCTGGAAAATGACCGGTCGGAATGACCGAGAATCATCCTCCCCGCGCGTACCATGTCACGGCTGCCGATACCAAAATTTCTGCTCATAACAAACTCCTGAAAACAGATGTGTCGGATCCGCCGCCGGAAACCGCGTTGCGCTCTCAGAGCAACAACACGGCACCGGAACGGGTTTGTGGGGCCGAGTGGTCTTGAAAAATCGAACAAAATCCACCGAGCTCGGGGGAATCCCGGCCCCATTTCCCCTGTCACGCTCAGGACCACGGTCTCGGTGGTGAGTGTTGACGCACGGGTTGCTGACCCGGCAGCAGTAAGTCGTGATCAGGGGGTGCGCGTTGTTAACCCGCTGCGCGAGGCGGTTGTGTGTTGGATTTCCCTCGATGAACTCCGGGGTGCTGGTCACGCATGCCGGCCGCCCACTGGCGGTCAGCGACCCCATTCACATTCACGTCGGGAGAAGAAATTCCCGCGTATTCACGCGGGACGGTTGGGCTGGATGCCGCGCTGGATAAGAGTTCCAGGGCAAAACATCGTTTCTGTCTCTTTCCGAACCGGGCCCGGACGGGAGAGGGGGCCGACCCAGGGCAGGGTCGGGAATAGGTGTCCGTTCGACGTGTCGAACGGCTCATTACTGGTGGAGAAAAAAGAAGATCAGGTACGCGATGCCGTACCAGACGGAAGCATCACTCCTGCATGGGCGACTTTCGTCCCGCCATGTCTGCGGCATTCATCGGAGGATGAATGCGATACCTGCGGCGCTTGCCCGGATAAACCGGCCGGCACGCCGATGACCGTTCCCTGAACATCGAATCATTGAGGGGCACGGATGGCGGTGGCTAAACCAAACCCTGGCCAAGGCAGACGCCTGGAAGGCGGTTTCATTGAAAACGCCAAGCTGGAAGGTACCGCTTGGCATTGTCCAGCCGGTGGAAACGGCTGTTTTCTTGAGGCGCAACTTCCCTAGGGAAGCCGCTTTTCCGGATAGAACGGCAGGAACCGTTGTGATAACCACCCTCGATGGGATGGGGCTGGGTGTCTGCTCCTTCTTTTTGAAGTGCTGAGCTGGCACTTATCGCACGGGATCCCCGTGACCGCAGGTTTCCGCGGATTTGCTTTCAAAGCTCAGATTACAGGACTATTTTTCCGATATCAAGTCCAACTTCCAGTCCCGGTCGAATGCCATATCATTGTTTCCCAATGGGAGTCTCAGTGATATTTGGACGAACCTCCGTGTTGAACCGGTTTCGATCCATGCCCTGATAAGCCGGAGTATCTCGCAATCGTAATGAAACGAGGCAAAAAAATCGTTTTATGCAGGCTCACTGATATCGCGGTGCCAGGAAGTGACAAATTCGGTCGGCTGCGCGGGGAAAACCTGCAAAACCTGCGCACTCCATGCGATCGCGTAGAGAATCGGTACCCCTAACGAATCGCAACTCATCCAAGAATTGGCTTTCATTATCACCACATGGGCAATCATCCGGGCCAGCGCGGGGTCGTAAGAGGCATCGGAGAACGCTTTTGGAACGACACGATCCACCACCGATGCCGGGTCCGCCTCAACGAAGATAACGCTTCTTCCTCGGTTCTCAATGCACCACCCTCCGCGCCGCGCCGTCCTCCGACTCCTCTTCGTCATCTCTCCGGATGGCCTCGTAGGCTTCCTTGGGACTGCGGCCGCCGTAGACGATGGCCAGGATGCCGGCCAGATAGCGGTCCGAGGATCGCCACGTTTTCCATGCCCCCGAGCATTTCCAGAGACAAGCGGCTGCCGCGGACGTTGACCGTCGCGGTCATGCGCACTCCGCCTTCGTCCAGGTCCATCTCCAGTCTGCCGAGGTAGATGCCGTAATTGACGCGGGCGAGGTACTCGGTCACCTTGCCCCGGTGTTCCACCGGGACGTGGATCGCCGGAATCGCCGTACTGCCGCGCCGCGCGGCGGTGCCGGTCGGCAATGAGTTCCCGCAAGGAATCGGGTTCTCTCACCTCCACGTCCGGGCCGAAGCCCGTCAGCCACCAGGTAAGGCGCGGCGTGTCGAGCACCGTGGCGGTCAGGTGCAGTCGTCCTTCCCCGTCGCGCCGGGCTCAGTGGACTGCCCGCGCGCTGGCTGGAAGCGCTGCATGGCAAAGAGTTGGTGGAGCCTTTGTTGGAGCGACTGGTAACTCGGGTTCACCCCTTGTAAGGAACCGGTCTGCCGCTCAGAACACCAGACTCACCACATCACGTCACTTTGCAGGCGTATCGACTATACAAACCAAGAGGTAACCGATAGTGATCTCGGATACATGGCTGGAAACAATCATCACGCTGAAGGCATAATCGACCGGGCTTGCGATAAAGGGGATAAATCATGACAGACCGCGCTGGACAAGGTGCTGTTGTTCTGCTGAGCGGCGGCTTGGATTCGACTACCACTCTAGCCATTGCAAAAGCCGATGGTTTTAGCTCGTACGCCATGTCCTTCCGCTATGGCCAACGTCATGCAGTGGAACTGGAGTCCGCGAAATGCGTAGCACAGGCTATGGGGGTGGTAGAACATGCGGTAGTCGATGTTGACCTGTGCATGATTGGCGGTTCCGCGCTCACCGGCGACCTCGTTGTCCCGAAAAGCCGTTCCCTCGAGGAGATGGGCGAAGGCATACCGCTCACCTATGTCCCGGCACGAAATACCATCTTCCTGTCATTCGCGGTGGGTTGGGCAGAGGTCTTAGGGGCTAGCGGCATCTACATCGGGGTCAATGCCCTGGACTACTCGGGCTATCCGGACTGTCGGCCCGAGTTCCTCGAGGCGTTCGAAACGCTCGCCGACAAGGCGACGAAGGCGGGCGTGGAAGGGCGCGGACGCTTCCGCGTGCACGCGCCGCTCCTGCACATGAGCAAGCGCGAGATCGTGGAGCGTGCCGTCGCGCTCGGCGTGCCGCTCGCGCGCACGTGGACCTGCTACGAGCCGGACGCCGCGGGCCGCGCCTGCGGCCGCTGCGATGCGTGCGTCCTGCGCCTCGAGGGCTTCCGCGAGGCCGGCCTCGCCGACC
>DATDOO010000217.1:0-8455 GCA_035293245.1 Methylococcaceae bacterium | reverse complement strand
GCGGGCCGCATTCTCCGGCTGGAAACCACCGCCAACGACGTCACCTTCTTTCACCACCACCGCAAAGTGGAACAGCGCGACGGCCACACCGTCCGCAAGCTCGCCCCCGTCAAAAAAACGATCTACAGCCTCATCGACCTGGAGCAACAAAGGGGACAGATTTAATTTTATGCCTGCATCAGTTAAAATAACACACCAAAGCGTGCCTTCCGCACGCACAACGGAGAGCGGCGATGCCAAGAGTCGGGCGGGCGGTGGTGCCCGGTTATCCCCACCACATCATCCAGCGGGGACACAACAAGCAGGATGTTTTCAGCGGGCCGGGCGATTTCGAGTACTACCTGGCGACGCTGGCCACGTTTAAGGAAGCCTACGGTGTTAAAGTTTACGCCTTCTGCCTCATGACCAACCATGTCCATCTGATCTTGCAACCCGGCGAAAACGCCGCGGGACTCGGGCAGTTGATGAAGCGGCTGGCCGGGCGGCAAACGCGACTGTTCAATCGGCAGGAAGGTCGCAGCGGAACCTTGTGGGAAAGCCGCTACAAATCCAGCCCCATCGAAACCGACGCCTATCTTCTGGCATGCTGCCGCTATGTGGAGTTGAATCCCGTCCGGGCGGGGATGGTCGCCAACCCCGCGGATTACCGCTGGTCCAGCTACGCCCAGCGCATTGGGGATGGCTCCCTGTACCCTTGGCTGGACACCCATCCGTGCTTCGAGGCGCTCGGGAACACAGAAACCCGGCGTTGCGCCCGCTACCGGGATTTGGTGGCTTCCGCCATTCCGCCGGGCGAATGGGACTTGATCCGCGACGCGGTGCAGCGGGGCCAACTGACCGGACGGGAACGCTTTGTCGATGAGGTGGCCGCGCTGGTCGGGCGCCGCATCGAGCACCGCCGGCCGGGACGGCCTGGCAAGAGCAGTGACAAGTAAATAAATCTGTCCCCATTTAGAGGAGAAGCGATGATCAAGGCGGGTATCGTCGGCGGTACGGGCTATACGGGCGTGGAACTGTTGCGCCTGTTGTGCGCCCATCCGCACGTCACGATTCAGGCGGTCACGTCGCGCGGCGACGCGGGCAAGCGGGTGGACGCGGTGTATCCCAATCTGCGCGGCTTTCTGGATATGGCGTTCAGCCCGCCGGACGTGGAAACCCTGGCCGGTTGCGACGTGATATTCTTCGCCACGCCCAACGGCACGGCCATGCGCATGGCGCCGGAACTACTGGCGCAAGGCAGCCGGGTCATCGACCTGGCGGCGGATTTCCGCCTCGCCGACCCCGCCGAATGGGCGACCTGGTACGGCGAAGCGCACGCCTGCCCGAAGCTGCTGCAGGAAGCCGTATACGGCCTGCCGGAAGTGAACCGCGCGACCATCGGCGCCGCCCGCCTGATCGCCTGTCCGGGCTGTTATCCCACCGCCGTGCAATTGGGCTTCCTGCCGCTGCTGGAAGCGGGCCTCATCGACCCACAGCATCTGGTCGCCGACGTGAAATCCGGCGCCAGCGGCGCGGGCCGCAAAGCGGAACTGCCGCTGCTCATGGCGGAGGCGGGCGAGAGTTTCAAGGCTTACGCCGTGCCCAGCCACCGCCACTGGCCGGAGATTCGCCAGGGTTTGGCGCGCATCGCCGGCGGGCCGGTCGGCCTGACTTTTGTGCCGCATCTGCTGCCCATGATCCGCGGCATCCACGCCACGCTCTATGGCCGGCTGAACGGCGATCCGGGCGATTTGCAGGCGCTGTACGAACAGCGCTACGCCTCCGAGCCGTTCGTGGACGTACTGCCCGCCGGCGCCCATCCGGAAACCCGCAGCGTGCGCGGCTCCAACCGCTGCCAGATTGCCGTCCACCGGCCCCATGCCGGCGACACCGTGGTGGTGCTGGCGGTCATCGACAATCTGGTCAAGGGCGCTTCCGGGCAGGCGGTGCAGAACATGAACCTGCTGTTCGGCCTGCCGGAAACCGCCGGGCTGGAACTGATCGGCCTCAGCCCCTAAATTTGTTGATCTATTTACTTGGTAAATAGATAATCCAATCCGTCTTTCCTTTGACTTGAGAGAACTATCATGCAGGAACCCATTGTCTTCACCGACGCGGCGGCATCCAAGGTCAGCGAACTGATCGCCGAAGAAGGCAACGACCAACTGAAGCTGCGCGTTTATGTCAGCGGCGGCGGCTGCTCCGGCTTTCAGTACGGCTTCACTTTCGACGAGGAAGTCGCCGAGGACGACACGACGGTCGTGAAAAACGGCGTGACCGTGCTGATCGATGCCATGAGCATCCAGTACCTGACCGGCGCGGAAATCGACTACAAGGACGACCTGTCCGGCGCACAGTTCGTCATCAAAAATCCCAACGCCAAAACGACCTGCGGCTGCGGCTCGTCGTTTTCCTGCGGCTAAGACGCCGGATAAATTCCACCCAGAACGACCGGGGCCTTGGCCCCGGTCACTTCCTGCAGATTCCCGGGCTGCCCGCGCAGCGTACGCCGCGCCAGCCAGGCGAAAGCCATCGCCTCCACCCAGTCCGGCGCGACACCGAGACTTTCAGTCGATTCCACCGGGCACGCCAGGTGCGAGCGCAATCGGCGCAAGAGGTCCGCATTGTGCGCCCCGCCGCCGCAAACCAATAGGCGGCCGGTGTCCGCTGCGTACTGCCGAATCGCCTGCGCGACGCTGAACGCCGTGAGTTCCGCCAGCGTGGCCTGCACGTCCACCGGACTCGCCGCGGCGAAATCGCGGAGTTTTCCGTCCAGCCAGCCCGGATTGAATAGTTCCTTGCCGGTGCTTTTCGGCGGCGGCAGGGAGAAGTAAGGCTCGTCCAACAGCGCCTGCAGCAAGTCGGAAAGAACCCTGCCCTGGGCGGCCCAAGCGCCGCCCGTGTCGTACGTCCGGCCCATGTGCCGTTGCATCCAGCAATCCAGCAATCCGTTAGCGGGGCCGGTGTCGAAGCCGAAAACCGGCTGTGCAGGGGCGGCGGGCAGCACGGTGATGTTGGCGATGCCGCCCAGATTGAGCACCACCCGCTTCTCCGCCGCGCTGCGGAACACCGCCGCGTGAAAGGCAGGCGCCAAAGGCGCGCCTTGCCCTCCGGCGGCCATGTCGCGGCGGCGGAAGTCGGCCACGGTGGCGATGCCGGTGGCCTGGACGATGCGGTTGGGGTCGCCGATTTGCAGCGAAAAGGGATGCGGGCCGGATGTTTGATGGCGCACGGTCAGGCCGTGGCTGCCGATGGCCTGGACCGGCGCGGCCGGCGGATGCCGCTCCAACAGGCAATTTACGCAGGCGGCGAACAACTCGCCCAGTTCGGCGTCGACTTGGCCGAGCGCGTCCCAATCGACCGAAGGAGAAAGAATCAGCGCGACGAGACGTTCGCGCAGTGCCGCCGGGAAGGGATGGTAGTGGCTCGCTTCCAGAAAAGGTCGCTCACGCTCGAAGCGCACCAGCGCCGCATCGATGCCGTCCAGACTGGTGCCGGACATCAGCCCGACGTAAAACTCCGGCGCGCTGTCCGCGCTCATGCTGGCGGGGGAGGAATCAGTCGTGCTGCGCGACCGAAATGTCGCGGAAGCGGTTCAGTTGCCCGACCAGCAATTGGGTGTGCTGCTTGAACGCGCTCAGCAACTTGCCGCTCAGCGGCTCGGCCTGGGGCAGGGCCACCGTGAGGGGGTCCTTGTGCTCGCCGTTGACGCGGAATTCGTAATGCAGGTGTGGGCCGGTGGCCAGACCCGTCTGGCCGACGTAGCCGATCACGTCGCCCTGCTTGACCTCGCCGCCCTTGCGGAACTGGTGGTTGAAGCGCGACAAATGGCCGTACAGCGTGCTGTACTGGCGGCCGTGTTCGATAACGACCACGTTGCCGTAGCCGCTTTGCGTGCCCAAAAAGGCGATCTTGCCTTTGCCGGTGGCGCGGATCGGCGTGCCGGTCGGCGCGGCGTAGTCCACGCCCTTGTGGGCGCGGATGGTGTTGAGCACCGGATGCTTGCGCGCCAAACTGAACAGGGACGTGATGCGGGAAAACTCCACCGGTGTGCGCAGGAAGGCCTTTTGCGGGCTTTGGCCGTTTTCGCCGAAGTAATCGACGCGGCCGTTCTCGTCGGTGTAGCGGTAGGCGCGGTGCACCTTGCCCTGGTTGATGAATTCGGCGGCCAGGATGTCGCCGGCGCCGATCTGCTCGCCGTTCAGGTACAGGGTTTCGTAAACGACGGTGAAGTGATCGCCGTCCTGCAAATCCAACGCGAAATCGATGTCGTACTCGAAGATTTTCGCCAGTTGCAGGATGAGCCGGTCGGTCAGCCCTGCGTCCTTGCCGTCCTGGAACAGCGAGTTGTGAATGGTGGCGCTGGCGCGGGTCAGTTCGCGTTCGATGTGGCGCGCGACCTTCTGCGCGCTGAAGCCTTCGCCTTCGCGGCTGATCTCGATCTGCTCGGAAGGGGACTGCTGATAGACCAACTGGTCGATATGACCGCCGGGAGCGATCTTCAGCTTCAGGGCATGGCCTGGGGACAGGTTGCGCAGTTCGCCGGAGACGAAATTGACGTTGAGAAGCTCGTGTAGCTCGCCGGCATCCACGCCGAAGTCGGAGAAAATTTCCGCCAGCGTTTCGCCTTTGCGGATCTGCAGATCCAGCCAGCCTTCCTGTTCTTCGCCGATTTCCGGATAGGCATCCACGCCGGGAATCTGGGTGGGCAGGGAGATGGGGTAAAGGAGACGCCCTTCGGGCGAAAGGCGGGCGCCCTCGTCATTCGTAGCAATCAGCGCGTAGCTGCCGCTCGCTGCTAATGTGGCCAGAGCGCCACCCAGCAGGGCTCGCTTCCACACCCAGTGATGGTGGCGCTTGGTCGTCAAAACCGGATTCGATTTCCATCCATGGATCAAAGTCTAGGGGAAGCCTTCCGGTTTGGCAACTCTCAGTATCGTGGGCGACAAGAGCCGTAGACGCGCTGAGGTACGAAGCGCATGGGTCGCGAACAATGCACCCTCTTGCGTCGACACTACACTGGATTTCGGCCCCTCCGGCAACCGGTTACCCCGAGCGTTGGATCCCGCTTAGACTTTGGTCCGGCACATGAACCCGCGAAGAACGTGATTCCACTTTTCCCGCCTGGAATACGTGCGAACGTCCAGCGGACGGGTAGCGAAAGGATTGATCCGGTAGTTATCCTCAACATTTCTTCACCGCCGCCGCCCGCTGCCTGAGCACTTCGTAAAGCAGCACCCCCGTCGCCACGGAGAGGTTGAGGCTTTCCACCCGGCCCAACATGGGCAGTTTGACCAGAAGATCGCTGTATTCGCGGGTCAGGCGGCGCAGGCCTTTGCCTTCCGCGCCCATGACCAGCGCCAAAGGCATGGTGAGGTCGGTTTCATAGGCCGTGCGCTCCGCTTCGCCCGCCGCGCCGACGATCCACAGGCCTGCGTCCTTCAGTTCGCGCAGGGTGCGCGCCAGGTTGGTGACGCGGTACAAGGGTACGGTTTCCGCCGCGCCGCTCGCCACCTTGCAAACAGTGGGGGTGAGCCCCACGGACTGGTCGCGGGGTACGACAACGCCCAGCGCGCCGGTGGCGTCGGCGCTCCTGAGGCACGCGCCGAGGTTGTGCGGGTCCTGCACCTGGTCGAGTACCAATAGGAGGGCCGGCGCGGGGGCATCTTGCAGCGCCTGGAACAACTCGCTCTCGCCGCGCTCCGGCGGCAGGACGACTTCCAAAGCCACACCCTGGTGCGGCTGGCCGTCGGCCATGCGGTCCAGGCGCTTGCGGTCGGGGAATTCGACCGGGATGCCCCGCGCTTTCAGCATCTCCAGCAGCGGGGCGATGCGCTGGTCCTCACGCCCGGACAGCCAGGCGCGCACCACGTTTTCCGGCGCGTGCTCCAGCGCGCTGCGCGCGGCGTGCAGGCCGAAGACGAGGCTGCGGCTTTTGCCGCTCATTTTTTCATGCCGCACATCCTTGGTGCGGCACCCTAACGGGCCGCCTTCGGCGGTGAAAAATTGCTCTCCTGCAATTTTTTCCTGCGTCCTCCGCGCCGACTTTTTTTCTTGGGCGCTTCCGCCGCCTTGGGCTGGGCCAGTTCGAAATCGACTTTCTTTTCATCCAGGTTGACGCGGGCGACGATCACCCGCACCGCATCGCCCAACCGGTAGACCTTGCCGCTGCGCTCGCCGCGCAGGCGGTGGCCGACGGCCTCGAAATGGAAATAGTCCTGTCCCAGGCTGGTGACGTGCACCAGGCCTTCGACGAAGATGTCCTTGAGTTCGACGAAGAAACCGAAGGAAGTCACGCCCGTGATGACGCCCTCGAATTCCTCGCCGAGCTTGTCCTGCATGTACTCGCACTTGAGCCAGGAGACCACGTCGCGGGTGGCTTCGTCGGCGCGCCGCTCGGTGCTGGAGCAGTGCTGCCCCAGGAAGATCATGTCGTTGCGCGAGTGCTCGTAGGTCTCCGGCTTTTTTCCCTGCAGGCAGTGGCGGATGGCGCGGTGCACCAGGAGATCCGGATAGCGGCGGATCGGCGAAGTGAAGTGGGTGTAGGCGTCCAGCGCCAGGCCGAAGTGGCCTTTGAGTTCCGGGCTGTACACCGCCTGGGACAGGGAGCGCAGCAGCACGGTCTGGATCAGGTGTTCGTCGGGACGGCCGGCGATGCGCTTGATCAGTTCGCCGTAATGCTCCGGCTCCGGCTTGTCGCCGCCGCGCAAATGCAGGCCGACCTCGCCGAGGAAAGCGCGCAGGTCGGCCAGTTTTTCCTCCGTCGGCCCTTCGTGCATGCGCTGCACATGGGGCATCTTGTTCTTTTGCAGGAAGCGCGCCGCCGCCGTATTGGCGAGAATCATGCACTCCTCGATCAGCTTGTGCGCGTCGTTGCGCGTCACCGGCACGATGCGCTCGATCTTGCGCGCCGGGCCGAAAACGATCTTGGTTTCCTGGGTGTCGAAGTCGATCGCCCCGCGCCGCTCGCGCTGGCTGCGCAAGGCGTGATACAGGTCGTGCAGCGCTTGCAGGGGCTTGAGCAGGGTCTTGCGGCGCGTGCGTGCTTCCGGGTCCTGGTCGACCAGGACACGCGCCACTTCGGTATAGGTCAGGCGCGCGTGGGAGTGCATCACGGCGTCGAAGAAGCGCGAGCGGTAGACTTCGCCCGCACGGTCGACGTGCATCTCGCAGGCCATGCACAGCCGGTCTTCGCCCGGATTGATGGAGCACAGGCCATTGGAGAGGATTTCCGGCAGCATGGGGATGACGCGCTCGGGGAAGTACACCGAGGTGCCGCGCTTGTAGGCCTCCTGATCCAGCGCCGTGTCCGGGTGCACGTAGTGGGACACGTCGGCGATGGCCACCACCAGCTTCCAGCCTTTCGCGGTGCGCTCGCAGTACACCGCGTCGTCGAAGTCGCGGGCGTCCTCGCCGTCGATGGTCACCAGCGGCAGGTCGCGTAAGTCCACCCGGCCTTCCTTGTCTTCTTCGCTCACTTGCGGGTGCAGCGGGGCGATTTCCTCCAGCACCGCGTCCGGCCAGCGGTGCGGCAGGTCGTAGCCGCGCAGGGCGATTTCGATCTCCATGCCGGGCGCCAAGTGCTCGCCCAGCACCTCGACGATGTGGCCGATGGGCGGGTTGTGTTTGCCCGGCTGCTCGACGATGCGTGCCACCACGATCTGCCCGTGGCCCGCGCCGTTGAGGCCGTCCGGAGGGATGTGCACGTCGTGGGTCAGGTACTTGCTGCCCGGCTCCACCACGGCCACGCCGTTGTCCAGGAACAGCCTTCCTACCACCTGCTGGGTGTTGTGCTCCAGCACCTCGGTCACCGCGCCTTCCGGCCGGCCGCGCCGGTCCAGACCGCGGATGCTGACCACGGCGCGGTCGTTGTGCATCAGGACGCGCATCTCGCGCGGCGAGAGGAACACGTCCTCGCCGCCCTCGTCGGGACGCAGGAAACCGAAACCGTCCGGGTGGGCGATGACCCGCCCGGCCAGCAAATCGCGCTGGTTGACCACGCAATAGCGCTGCCGGCGGTTGCGCAGCAACTGGCCGTCGCGCTCCATGGCGTTGAGGCGGCGCTCCAGGGCGGTCAGGTCTTCCTCATCGCGGACGCCGAGCAGTTCGGCCAGGCCGTCGAACGCCAGCGGCGCGCCCTGCTCGCTTAACGCCTGCAGAATAAGCTCGCGGCTGGGAATGGGCCGGGCGTATTTTTGCCCCTCGCGCGCGGCGTAGGGGTCGTCGAAACGGAAACCGTTGCCGGAATGGTTCTTGCGCGGGCTCATAGAAAACTACTCCGCCTTGCGACGACAGGGGCTGGAAAAGAGGGGGCATCGAGCCGCATGGCGGTTGTCCTTGACTTGAATGGAAGCTGTCCTTATTCTACGCACGTTCCGTGCCGAGGTGGCGGAATTGGTAGACGCACTAGTTTCAGGTACTAGCGGGGGAAACTTCGTGGAGGTTCAAGTCCTCTCCTCGGCACCACATCCGCATT
>DATDOO010000216.1:0-11446 GCA_035293245.1 Methylococcaceae bacterium | reverse complement strand
TCATAGCAATTCAGTACACCGTGGAGTCGATCACGATAGCGATCGGTCAAGATTGTGGTAGTCATCACTTCCCCCTTCCACAGCCGAGGAACACTACGATGACTTTAGCCTGTTTGGTTCCGGCTTCGCCGGCTTAGGATCGGTGACTTTGATGAGGTTGCCGGCCTCGTCGTAGGCGAACTGGGTGACGTGGCCCAGCACGTCGGTGCTGGAAATCCGCCGGTCCGCGGCGTCGTATTGGTGGGTGGCTTCGGTGCAGATCACATAACTGGCGCCGTTGAGGATGGCCGGCGCGGCGCAGCCGGTTTTGGGGCTGCCGGTGGGATACCAGGTCTTTTCCTGGTAGACCTGCCCGTTGGCGTCGTACACCGTTTCGCGGATATGGCCTTCGGGATCGGTGACTTTGACCACCCGGTCCAGGGCGTCGTATTGGGTGGTGGTGGTGAGGAAGAGATAGTAGGGATCGTTGGGGTCGGGCAGGTCCTTTCGGTACAGGCTTTCCGCAACCCGCCGGCCCAGGCTGTCGTACTGGTAGTCGACATACACGAAAGGCCGGCCGGTATCGGCGGACTGGCTGACGACTTTGAGATCCGGGTACAGGCCGTTGCCGTCGAAGTACCAGTCGGTCTGGCGGAAGCGGCTGGCATTGCCGGGTTCGATGTATTCGCGGGTGTAATAGGGATTGCCGTTGCCGTCGTAAACGTGGCTGGCCAGCAGCACATCGAACTGGCCGTCGAGGTCTGCCCTGACCTCCTTGAGCTTGCCCCGGATGTCGCCGTATCCGTCGGCGTTGATGGCCGTGGTGTCCGCGTAGACCATGCGGCGGGTGTGGCCGTTCTTGTCCTTGATTGCGGTGAGCTGGTCGTAAAGCCCATAGCTGTAATCGGTGTCCCGATTCAGGGCGTCGCGCTCGCGGCTGACCTGGCCGCCGGTGTCGGAGCCGCCGCCGAAGGTCTTGTCCTGCCGGTAGCCGTACTGGGTGGCGTAGCCCAGGGCGTCGTATTTCCGGTCGCGCAGACCGTCGGCCTGGTTGTCGAACAGCAGCACTCCGCCGTCCGGTTCCGACAACTGGGTGAGGGCACCGTTGGCGTCGTAGCTGTGCGTGCGCACCGCGCCGCGTGGATCGGTCACGCGCGTGTTGCGGCGGTAAAGGTCATATTCCAGAGTCTCGCCCTGGCCCAGTCCGTTCTTCTGGGAAAAAGCCCGGCCGTTGCGGTAATACTGGAAGGCGGTCTTCACCGGCTGACCATTGCGCAGCTCGGGCAAAACGATCTCGGCGAGATCGTGCGGCCCGTTGCCAAACCCGCCCTCCCGGTAGCCGTAATCGATCTTCTGGCCCAGCGGGTTGAGGGCGAAATCCAGGTTGCCGTCCGCATCGTAGCTGTACTGCCAGGCGCGGCCGGTCCAGTCGGTGACGCTGTCGAGGCGGCCATTGCCGAAATAGGCGAAGGTCAGGCCGGTACGGGTAGCAATGCCTGCGTTGTCGCGCACCTGGATCAACTGCCCCGAGGCGTTGTAAGCCAGGTTGAGGATATTGCCGTAGGGGTCCTCGATGCGGGCCAGCCGCGCGGTGACGTTGGGGGTTGTTCTCGGCGTTCCGCTGCCGACGGTCTGGAACACGTACTTGACGCCGTTGCGGAAGGTCAGCGTATGGTACCCGGCGGAAGGCGTGTCGAAGCTCAGCGTGTCGAATTCGCCTTTGGGCGCCGTGACGGCCTGGGTGGCTTCATTGACGATATACAGATGCTCGCCGCCGCGCTCGTCGACGTACGTGACCGAGGCGGTGACGCCGTTGCCGTTCTCCGGGCGCTTGCCCGCACCGGTGCCCGCGGCGCAGTCCGGGCAATCGCCCCAGTCGTTGGATTTCAGCCTCATGGCGTAGCTGTGAGTCCAGCCCACACCCAATACGCCGTCGATGGAAGTGGCTTGCTGACCGGAGTTGTAAGTGCGGGTGTAGGCATAATCCAGCCCCCGCCCCTTGATGAAGAAGTCCGTCTCGTCGTGGTAGTTGTTGCCCGTCACCGTGGAAATGGGATCTGCGGTGGAAGCGGTCTTGACCGGATCGTTGTTGACCTGGGCGATCAGGTGCTTGCTGGTGAACAGTGTGTTGTTGTAAGCGGGCGTGATAGGAGAGCCCTCCGACAGCGGGATAGAGGGTGTGACTACAGTCCCAACATCCACGTAACCGCCGCCAGCGGCAAACGAATTGTTCTGAATACCGAACAGCATGCCGTACAAGGCGTTGTCCGAGGCGCTGTGCCACTGTTCGATATAGACCGAGAATCGGTAATACGGGCCGTAGGCCTGTTTGGTGGGCAGGATAAATTCCGTCCAGAACTGGGCCGGATTCTGCAGGTAGAGTTCGTTGCGGACCGTCTGCAGGGTATAGGTGTCAACGACGTCGACAGATTGCTGACTGTTTCGATAGACGTGCTCGGCGTTCACAAAGCCCTGATTCTGATCCAGGAACTTGGAGGCATCGTCGCCGGTATTCGCGATCCAATAGGCTTGAAGTTCGTTGCGTACTGTGGTGCATGCGCCGTAATGGTACTGGCCTCCGAAGGTCCAGCCGGGATAGGAGTAAGTGCAGCCTGAGCCGTAGGCGGCTATGTCCGCATTCATTTGGTTTTCCGCGCTATCGATGCTCGTGACGAACCCGTCCCAGCCATTGTCGGAGGCGTAGCTCACCTGAACAAATCGATAGCTGGGCGTTGTCGAGTCGACTTGCTTCCTGATGATGCCGAATCCGCGCACGACACCATCGTTGGGACTGAGATACCAGGAAGCCGGCCTGCTGCTGAACACCGAGGAATCTCGGAACTGGAAGGGTGTCTGCGGCGCACTCAGATAACCGAACTGGCTGTACAGACCGGGCAAGGTGTCGGTGGTGGAATTCTTTTTCGGATTGACCAGCGTCGCGCTGCTCGCCCGCGCCATCTGGATGCCGCGCACCGTGGAGATGGCGTCGAAACCGGTGAGGTCCTGCCAGGTTTCATGTTCCAGTGCGGAACTCACGTGACCGATCAGCAGGAATTGCTTGTCGGAGGGTTGCTCGGCGGCATTGGTGCGCCAGGAACCCATGATATCCAAACCCTTGACGTCGATGAGCAAGCCTCCTGGAAGAATCGAGAAGGGAATATCGCCGTAGTAGTCGGCCTCGTATACGGAGCTGGCTAGGCCGGCGAAACTTTCGATGGGAGAAACGGTGTGCCCCATGGCATCGAGCCGTTGCAGGCTTTCGCGCATCCGGACCAGATATTGCCGCATCGCCACGTCCAGCAGGCCACCGGTCAGCGACTGCATGGCCTGACTGTGGTCAATCAGCTTCACCTCCCCAGTATCGACCACGCCGTTGCGGTTGGCATCGACGTAAGGCACGTAGACACTGTTGGCGGTGTCGTACAGATAGGTGATGGCATATTGTTGGCTGGCCTTCAGCAACTCGTCGGCGGCGCCGTGCACGCTACCCCAGTTGGACGTCTCGCCGCCCGCGCCGACGACTTGCATCCCGCCCATGACCTGACCGGCATAGGTTTTCACATGGTGCTCGGCTTGGCCGCTGCCGTCGGTCGTGGCGCGGCCTTCCATGTCTAAAACCAGATTGAAGCGCGAGCCCAGTTGCACGGGCTGGCCGGTACCGTCCAACTCCGCGCCGTTCAAGGCAACCCGCAACAGTTCCGTGCCATCCAGCCACAGCACTTGTGCGGGGCTGGACGTATTTTCATAGGCGAAAGTGAGTCGTTTGGTGGAAAGATCGGGCACCGATACAGGCACGTTGGGCAGCGAACGGCCATTGAGATCAACGGTGATCGTCAGGTATTTCCGCCAGTCCGGATTTTCCGCCGCATCGTGATCCGATACGGAGTTGTATCGCCGCAAGATCCCCACGACCTGGTAAGGGAGCGAAGCCGGCAAAATACCTGATTTCTCGACGATGATCGCGCCGATATCCAGCACATCGGCCAGCCCTTTGCCAGGATGAGTGGCCCGCAGGTAGGCCAGGATGGCGTCTTCGTGGATTTGCAGCGGGTTCTTGTCCTTGCGGCTCTCGTCGTTGTTCTTGATGGCGTCGTAATACGCGCTGTAGTCGAAGCTGACGGCATCGTGGACGTCAATGGGCGCTTCCAGGTAGCGCTTGAGCTTGAACGAGGGATCGAGGGGTATCCATGCGCATTGGCCAGGAGTCGTCCAGCAATCTACGTTGGTCGAACCAGCCCCGCGGTAGTCGCCGAACGGCACCGATGCTTCCGTCCAGACGTGCTCGAACTCCACGTAAGAGCGGTCAGGCGCCAGCGTCACGCCCTGTATGCCTTGGTCGTTGAGAATACCGACCGCCAGGTCGAGATTGTGCACGCCCAGCCAGTTCTGGACGTCGGCGGCCTTGACGCGAATCGTGCCCACCACGTAGCGCGCCGGGATACCCCGGGAACGGTACATGGCGATCAGGGTGGACGCGAGGTCCACGTCGTTGCCGCGCAGCCCAAGGAAGGTATTGACGGCGTTGGAACGGGCGCCGTGGTAAAGCGCGTGCTCGAAACCGTTGCGGACGTATTCGTAGATGGCGGCGGGTGTGGCGAGCTCGGCGGCCTTGTCCCTCAAATCCTGTGCTTCGCTTGAACTGAAAGGCGTCTCCGGCGTTTCGGAAAGCGCGGTGTCGACCGCTTGGCCGTTTGCCGCAGCAGCCAGCAATACGATGAACGCCAAGGAATACCGGATGAAGTGACGCATGATGGGCTTCCTTTCCAAACGGTTGCTCAGTTATGTTGCGAGGCGGGAGCTTGCTTTGCCTGCTCGTTGCGGTAATGCCGCACGAGCGTTCTCAATCCCCGGATGGGGTCGTGGGGGTTGCGTGGCAGATCGCCGCCGTCATTTGCATCGAGCTTCTGCTTGAGATGCGCCAGTTTCCGGTAACGCTCTTCCGGGCCGGCTACCAGAGCCTCATCCAATTCGTCCCGCATCTGCCGCAGACGCAGCAAAATCGGGTAAGCGGGACGCCATTCCAGTTTGGCTCTGGTTTTGGCCCTCGACAGCATGAGGTTCTCGACCTTGGCCAGTTGCACTTCGAGCTGGTTCAGCTGCTTGCGGAATTTCGGCGATGCGGTGATATCGCGGCTGAGGGCCCGTTGCGCGTTTTTCTTCGCCGCCGCGGTCTGACTGCGGATCGCCGCTTGCGCTGGACCGGGTGGCGGTATGATCAGAAATGCCTCGTCGACGGCTGACTTGAGCGCCGCGGCACTCTTCTTCAATTCCAGAACGTCCGGGTCGGGCTCGAGGCTTTTTTTGGCCTGCAAGACCGCCCGCCCCATGGATTGGATGGCTTCGGTTTGTTGCGGCGTCAATCCCGATGCTCCGGGCAGAGGACCGCTCCAGGCCGATAAAGGGAGCGATAGAACCAGGGCAACGAAGGGGGCGCAAAAGGTTTTCGTGCATGGGGATTGCTCGCACCAGCTACGTGTTCGGCGAAAGTAGCTTGCGATTGCGAACAAGCCGATTCCCATAAGAACGACGCCCCAGTCGGGCAATGCGGGCACGGCGATTGCTCCTGCGCCGGCCACCGGATTGCCGGCCAGTTGCAGGTCCGTCAACTGGGTCAAACCGGCCAGCGGAGTTGTGCTGGCGATGTTGTTGTTGCGCAGGTCGGCGCTGGTGAGATTGACGGCCCATTCCAGGCCGGTGAGGTCGGCAATGCCCTGGCCCACGGCGGATAAGCTGGTCAGTTGGGCCAATTCGCCCCGGCTCAGGTTGTCCATGGCGTTGCGGCCGAGGGCCAGGTTAATGGCTTTGCGCAACGCTTGGTCGGATATCGTTACGAGGGTGGCCTGAGTCGACAGGTTGGCGGCCGTAGCCAAGGCGCGAGCTGCCAAGGCAGTGGCATAGGTATCGCCGTTCCAACTACCGTCCGCGCTTTGGGCCGTGGTCAGGCGATTGAGAAAGGCCGCCGCTGCGGCGCTGTCGCCGGCATCGAGCGCCGCTTGGGCAGCCATGGCCTGAAGCGCCGGAGCCGCGGCGTTGTCCACGGTGGCGGACAAGGTGGCCAGCGCATTGCCGATGCGGGTATCGAGCGTCGCGTCGAGCGTCTTGAAGCGAACCAATGCCTGAGTGACCAAGGCCGTGACGGCGGGATCGCTGACGCCGGCGTAGCCGAGCGACCAGCCTTGGTCATTGGCGCCGGTGCGCTGGGCGTTTTTCAGATAATCCAGGGCAGGCTGGACTTGCGCCGTGCTGCCGAGATCGGCATAGGCCAGAAGCGCCAGCGCCGTGTCGATCACGGAACTCGAATAGAGCGTTGACAAGCCTCAGCCCGAATAGGCCGTGCCGTCTCGGGCCTGAGCATTCTGCAGGTAGGAAAACGATATCGCGAGACTGTCGCCGCGGGCCGTCAGCGCGCCCACGCGTCGCGCGGCGAAATCGACGTTGCCGCCGGCATGGCTTTCCAGCCAGGTCGTCCCGGCATAATAGGCGCCCTGCCTCCGGTGGGCTGCCGCCAGTGCACGCACCGCCGCGCTGGTGTATAGGGGCTGGATGTCCTCTGTCGCTCCCCAACTGCCGTCTGCGTTCTTCTGGCCCGAAAGCCACTGTGTCGCCAGATCGAGAGGCTGCTGGTAAGGGCTTGCGCCCCAGGCGGTCGATGTCGTAAATGCCAGCAGCAGAATCCAGAATTTCCAAAATGAAGCCATCGACATGACCTCCCTCCCTGATCCTTGTCAATTTGTCGAACTACACCTGACCGAATAATTCGGTTCCAAGACTAAAGACTGTCCTGTTATGACGCCATGACGGTTTCGTTATGGTTTTGTGACGACGAATAGGCCGCTGCCGTACCGGTAAATTGTGGCGCGCGCGAGCGGGAGGAAAGGTGATCCGCCGAGTCGCTATAATGCCCGACGACTTCCCCACCCCGAGTGGCCGCCATGCTGCAAACCCGCCCCATTGAATACCACGACGGCGCAACCTGCCTGGAAGGCTATTTCGCCTGCGACGACCGGCAAACCGGCCCGCGTCCCGCGGTACTGATTTCCCACGCCTGGGTCGGCCGCGACGAATTCGTCTGCGCCAAGGCGCGCAAGCTGGCGGAACTGGGCTATGCGGCTTTTGCCCTGGACATGTACGGCAAGGGCATCCTGGGCCGTAACGCCGAGGAAAACGCCCGCCTGATGATGCCGTTCATCGAGGATCGCGCCCTGTTGCAGCGGCGCATCACTTGCGCTTTGGAGACGCTGCGCCTCCAGCCGGAAGTGGATGCACAGCGCATCGCCGCCATGGGTTTTTGTTTCGGTGGCCTGTGCGTGCTGGACCTGGCGCGCACCGGCGCGGACCTGGCCGGCGCGGTGAGCTTCCACGGCTTGTTCAAGCCGCCCGGCAACACGGCGGTGGTGAAAATTCGCGCCAAGGTGCTGGCCATGCACGGCCACGACGACCCGCTGGCTCCCCCCGAAGACGTGCTGGCCCTGGAGAAGGAACTGACGGAAGCGGGCGCCGACTGGCAAATCCACGTCTACGGCAACACCGTGCACGCCTTCACCAACCCGCAGGCCAATGACCCCGCGTTCGGCACGGTTTATAATCCTCTCGCCGACCGGCGTTCCTGGACGGCGTTACAGAATTTTCTTTCCGAAACCCTGGCCTGACTCCTTATTCCATCCCACCGATCACCGAAACATGGATCTGAAATTTCTCGACTTCGAACAACCCATCGCCGAACTGGAAGCCAAGATCGAGGAGCTGCGCCGCGTCGGCTTCGACAATCAGATCAACATCACCGAGGAAATCGCCCGCCTGGAGGAAAAAAGCCGCAAACTGACCGAGGACTTGTTTTCCGACCTTTCCGCCTGGCAGATCTCGCAGATTTCCCGCCATCCGCAGCGGCCGTACACACAAGATTACATCGAGCGCATCTTCGACGAATTCCATGAGTTGCACGGCGACCGCACCTTCGCCAACGACCCGGCCATCGTCGGCGGTCTGGCCCGGCTGAACGGCCTGCCGCTGCTGGTGATCGGCCACCAGAAAGGCCGGGATACCAAGGAAAAAATCCACCGCAATTTCGGCATGCCGCGCCCGGAAGGCTACCGCAAGGCGCTGCGCTTGATGAAGCTGGCCGAGCGCTTCCGCCTGCCGGTGGTGTGCCTGATCGACACCCCCGGCGCCTATCCCGGCATCGGCGCCGAGGAGCGCGGACAGAGCGAGGCCATCGCCCGTAACCTGTTCGAGATGGCGCGCCTGAAAACTCCCGTGGTCTGCGTCGTGATCGGCGAGGGCGGCTCCGGCGGCGCGCTGGCCATCGGCGTCGGCGACCGGCTGTTGATGCTGCAATACAGTACCTACTCGGTGATCTCCCCCGAAGGCTGCGCCTCCATTCTGTGGAAGAGCGCCGACAAGGCCGAACTGGCCGCCGAGGCCATGGGCATCACCTCCGACCGCATCAAGGAACAGGAACTGATCGACGAGATCATCCCCGAGCCGCTGGGCGGCGCGCACCGCGACCGCGACGAAATCGCGTCCCGGCTCAAGGTCGTGCTCGACCGCCACTTGCGCGAACTGGCCGGGGCGGACTTGGGGACGCTTCTGGAACAGCGCTACGCCCGGATCATGGATTACGGCGTGTTCCAGGAGGAGGGGCAGGGATAGGCGAGCCGGCATCCCCTCCCTTTCCCGGCGCAATTCATGGCACTTTTCCCCCTCTTCAAGCGCGCGAGCGAACCGGGACTGCTGGCCACGCGGCTGACGGGAGGCGAACTGACCTACACCCACCTGCGCCGCCTGGGGGAAGACCGCCCCGTCGTGACCTTGTGCGGCCTGCGCACCCTCCCCGACGACGGCGAGCCGCTGAACCGCTGGGCGCGCGAACTGCGCGCCAACCGCTTCCGCTGCTCGACGCTGCTGAATCCGGGGGATTACCGGCTGCTGGGCGTGGACGCGCCGCCGGTGCCGGCGGAAGAACTCAAGAACGCGGTGCGCTGGAAAATCAAGGACATGGTGGATTTCCGCGTCGAAGACGCCGCCGTGGACGTGCTGGGAATCCCCGAACCCAGCGATGCCGCCGCCCGCCCCAAGCGCCTCCTCGCCGTTGCGGCGCGCGGCGACATGCTGCGGGCCTGCATGGCGCGCTGGCGGCGGGCGAAAGTGCCGCTGCAAATCATCGACATTCCCGAACTGGCGCAGCGCAACGTCGCCGCCCTGCTGGAGGGCGAAGGGCGAGGGCTTGCGCTGTTGTCCTTCTCCCAAACCGGCGGCCTGCTGACTTTCACCCTGCGCGGCGAGTTGTGTCTCGCACGCCACATCGACGTGTCCTGGCCCCACATGCAGCGCGCCGACGGGGAACACCGCGCCAAACTGTTCGAGCGCATCGCCCTGGAATTGCAACGCTCCCTGGATCATTTCGACCGCCAGTTCCAGGCCCTGCCGCTCAGCCGGCTGGTGCTGGCCCCCCAGGCCGAAGATCTCGGCCTGCAAGGTTTCCTCGCCGACAACCTGTACCTGCCGGTGACGGAATTGGATTTGCGCGAAATCCTCTCCTTCGAACGGGCGGCGCTGGACGGCCTGACCCCCGCCGCGCAAGCCGCCTGTTTTCTGGCCCTGGGCGCGGCGCTGCGGCTGGAAGAGGAACGGCCGTGAGCCAGCAGATCAACCTGTTCGATCCCCGCCTGGTTCCCAAACCGCCGCCTTTGCCGGCGCTGCTTTGCGCCTCGCTGCTCGGCGGCTTTTTACTGCTGCTGGTTCTGGGCTATGCGCTGATTCTCATCCAGGCGCGCGGCGCGGAAAGCCGCTCCCGCGAGGCGGCCGCGCGCGCGCAGGTGTTGCAGCAGGAGGTCGTGGAGGCCGCCCGCCGCGCCGCGCCGCCGCCGGTCGACGCGCGGCTGGAAGCCGAAACCCGGCGGCTGGAACAACGCCACGACGCCCTCCAGCGCGTGGTGGGCGTGCTGAAAAGCGGGGCACTGGGCAATACCCGCGGTTTTTCCGAATACTGGCGGGCCCTTGCCCGGCAAGCGGTGGACGGCCTGTGGCTGACCGGCTTCCGCCTAGGCGGCGCGGCCGGCGAACTGACCCTGGAAGGGCGGATGACGGGCAGCGAACTGCTGCCGCTCTACGTGCAGCGGCTGGAAACGGAAGCGGTTCTGCACGGCCGCAGCTTCGCCGACCTCAGGATGGCGTCGCCCCAGACACCCCCGGACGCCCCGCCGGCGGGCTTCCTGGAATTCCGTCTCAGCAGCCGTCCGGACGAGGGCAAGCCCTTCGGCGTTGCTCAGGACAGGCATGAACGCTGACCGGTTGGCGCAGAAGTGGCGCACCTGGGGGGCGAAATTCGACGCCCTGACCCTGCGCGAGCGTATGCTGTCCCTGGCGATGGCCCTGGCGGTGGCATGGACCGGTATCGACGCCCTGCTGCTGGAGCCCGCTCTGCAACGCAAGACGGCCGCGCAGCAGAACCTGAACACCGCCGACTCCCAGGCGGCGGCGCTACAGGCACAACTGGCGGCCCTCGCCACCCATCCCCCCGCCGATCCCAATGCGCTGCTGCGCGACAAGGCCGCCCAACTGCGCGTGCGCATCGCCGAAGCGGACGCCGCGCTGCACGATTTCGGCCAGGGGCTGGTTGCGCCCGCCGACATGCCGGGCCTTTTGGAAAACCTGCTGGCCGAAACCGCCGGCCCCCGCCTGGAAGGTTTCCGCAAGCTGCCGGCCGCCGACGTGCTGACTCTGAACGCCCCGCCGAAGGACAGCGGCGCGAAACCGCCGGCGGCCGGCGCGGAAACCGCGCCGCCTCCCGAGGGCCAGGTATACCGCCACGGCGTGGAACTGACCTTGACCGGCAGCTATTCCGATCTCCTCGCCTATCTGGATGCCGTGGAAAAAATGCCGTGGAAAGTGCTGTGGGGCGAAGTGCGGCTGGAGACGGATCGGCATCCCCGCCTGCGCATGCGCCTGACCCTTTACACGCTGAGCCTGGAGCGGGAATGGCTGACGCTATGAATCCGGGGAAAGCAGTAGGTTGGGTTGGCGGTTCTCCGCGACAAATCCGCCCGGAGCGGATTTGCGCGCGAAGCGCCCGCAGGGTGACGGGCAGGGATTGCCCGGCACGAGACCCAACATTCGGCAGTGGTTTGTTGGGTTACGCCCTTCGACTCCGCTGCGCTGCGCTCAGGGCCAACCCAACCTACCTTATTATCGTTTCTTTCCTGGCTGCGGCCGGCCCGGCGCTGGGGGAGAACCTGCCCGACCCGACCCGTCCGCCGCCGTCCTTTTCGTCGCCCGAGGCGGAAACGCCGGTCGCCGACCGCGTGCCGGTGCTGCAATCCGTTTTGCTGGGAAAAGGGCGGCGCACCGCGATCCTCGACGGCCGGGTGTACCGCGAAGGCGAGGCGATCGGCGCCTACAAACTGGGTAAAATCACCCGCCAAGAAGTACGGCTGAACGGGCCTGCGGGGGAGATCATTCTTCGCCTGCC
>DATDOO010000215.1:0-2371 GCA_035293245.1 Methylococcaceae bacterium | reverse complement strand
CGCTGGGCGCGCCTCGTCGCCCGGTACATGGGGAAATACATTCCCGGCAATCCGGACATCATCGTCCAGAACATGCCGGGTGCCGGCTCGGTGGTGGCGGCCAATTATGTCTACGGCGTAGCCAAACCCGATGGGTTAACGCTCGGCATGCCCAGCGCCAACATTTACATGGATCAACTCGTGGGACGGGGGGAGATCAAATTCGATGTGCGCAGATTCCAGTGGATCGGTACCCAGGACAAAAGACACTTGGTTTTTTATATGCGCTCCGACACCCCCTATAAGTCCGTCGGGGATATTATCAAAGCCAAGGAGCCACCCAAGTGCGGTGAAACCGGCACTACCAGTTCGGGCTATCTTCTGACCAGAATTGTAAATGAGGTCTTGGGTGGAAAGTTGAATATGGTGTTGGGGTACCCGGGTGGTGCCGAGATTGATTTGGCCGTCGAGAAAGGCGAGGTGGTATGCCGTGGGATGAGCATCGATCCTTATTTTGGTCGCGAGCCGTTTATCAGTTGGGGCAAAAAAGGCTTTGTTCGCTTGCTGCTTCAAACCGGAAGTAAACGCGATGCCAGGGCTGCGGACATACCGACGATCTATGAGCTGATGGATCAATACAAAACTCCCGATATCAACCGCCGGGTTGTCCGGGTAATTCTTGCCGGCGCCGAATTCGGCAGTCCGCTTTTTGTCGCTCCCGGCACACCTTCTGAGCGGGCAAAAATTCTGCGCGAGGCGCACGCCAAATCGATGAAAGACCCTGAGCTGATAGCCGAGGCCAGCAAGGGTAAAATGGACATGGACCCGTCCACAGGCGAGGAGTTGCAAGAGTTGACCAAGGAGGTTATGGCCCAACCCCGCGAGGTTATTGAGCAGGCGAAGAAGATTACCGGAATGTAGCGCCGATCATTCCCAACGGTGAGTATCGGCGCTTTGCGCTTTCACCCACCCGCCTGCCTGGCGGCGGGCAGGCCCTACAATTTCGCTCGACGTTCGTTCGCCGTGATACCCGCAGCAAGCTGCGGGGTTGTTCGATTCGTCGCCGAGGTTAAGCGGAAAAAGAATGAGAGGCGGATCTTGCGTCAACCCCAGCGGCGCACCATAGAGGTGCGCTGCTGGGGTGAATTCATCGATAGCTCGTTATGCCTGCTGCACCGCGCCCAGTTTCCAGGAGTTGGGTCCGACAGGGCGTGTGAACGTCCAGTACTCTTCAAATTCAACCGGCTCGGAGTTGCTTCCCGTGACCAGCGCGCCGCTTTTGGCGTCCACCGTATAGTCCAGCAGATTGGCCAAAAGCCGGACGGTAATGTAGTCTTCCCCGTTTTCCGTCCACGCCTCGGTGATCTGGCTGTGGCGCAGGGCGATATTCTCCATCTTGTTCTGCTGGCCGCGGGCGCGGAGTTTTTCTATCTCCTGCTCCCATGTTTTCATCAGTTCGGAACCGCAGAGCGCGTTGAGCGCTACTATGTCTTGTTTGTTCCACGCGCCCTGGACTTTGAAGAATGTGTCCTGCGCTGTTTTGAGAAACTGATTGGGATCGAAGTTTCGATCCATCATCGTGAGGGATCGATAGTCGATGGCATGGTCAGCTGCCGGCGATTCTTGAACCGGAGCGTACTGGGGAACGTAGTCTTGAGTGCCCTGGTATTGCATCGAGCTGTAACCGGCCGCGACCGCAGGACTGCGAAACTTCCGGTAGAGGAAATAGCCCGCGCCCGCCAGAAGCAGAATCTCTATCATGCCGAAGCCACTGCCGCCCAAACCGCCCAAACCGCCAACGCCGGCGTTAGCTAAACCGGAGAAAAGCATGGAGGCTAGGAAACCGCCGATGATGGCTGTGCCGATCCCACGCATAAAGCCGCCGGGTTGCGGCGCCATAGGACCAGGCTGTTGCGGCGGCGCCGCTTCCCGGCGCGGTTGGGACGGACTAGGTTGTGCCGGTCTGCTTGGAGCCTGAAAACTTCGGGAGCCGCGGAAGCCACCCGAACGACCGCCGCCAGCGCGGGCGTCGGCGTAACTCTCCAGGACCACTTGCGCCAGGCCGGCAAACGCCAGAAAAAAGACCGCCGGCAGAATCATTTTACGATTGAAAATGGTCATGAGATGTAACCTCCTTAAATGGAAGTCTAGTTTGAGACTCTATCTGAACCGCAGCCGTCAATCAACGAGGGAGAGCTGAATTTGCATCTCCGCGTCGCGCCTGGACGGCGCCACTTCACAACCCGCTGCTGTTAGGCTGAGCGAGGGGCACGTCGCGCACAGAGCGACCTTTCCACTCCCCCACCACGACGAGCAGACCGAGGGCCAGGCCGATAACATTGACGGCAAGCCAATAGAGGCCTGAAGGAGAAGGGATTAAAAGCAGGCCGGC
>DATDOO010000214.1:0-3793 GCA_035293245.1 Methylococcaceae bacterium | reverse complement strand
CTTCGGCCGCGTCAGCCCCACCACGGCGGCACACGTGCGCCAGGAGCTGGACGGCCGGGTGGACCGCATCCTCGACGGCGGCGAGTGCCGCGTCGGGGTGGAGTCCACCATCCTCAGCCTGGCGGGGGAGCGACCGGTCCTGCTGCGGCCAGGGGCCATCCCCCGGTCGGCTCTGGAAGCGGTCATCGGCGAAGCCGTCGCCACGGTGCAGAACGGAACCCTGATTCGCGCTTCCGGTACCCTGGAATCCCACTACGCGCCGGATGCCCGGCTGGAACTGTGGCCCCCGGAGGCGCTGGAAGCGCGCATCGCCACGCTCATCGGCTCCGGGGCGAAGGTTGCGGCACTCGTCATCGGCGCCGCGGCGGAAAACCGCTATCCGCCCCGGGTCCGGGTGGTTTCCCTGCCCGAGGACGCCGCGGAATATGCCCAAAGGCTTTACGCCACCCTGCGCGCCCTCGACGCCGCCGGCTACGATGTCCTGCTGGCCCAGGCCCCTCCGGAAGAGGAAGCCTGGCACGCGGTGCGCGACCGGCTGCGCCGCGCCAGCCATCCCTCTCCTTTATCCCATCCTTTGGAGAAACTTTCGGTATGAACGATCCCTCGATCGGCATCGTCATGGGCAGCAACAGCGACTGGGACGTCATGCGCCATGCTGCCGAGACCTTGAAACAGTTCGGCATTCCTTTCGAAACCCGGGTGGTTTCCGCCCACCGCACGCCCGACTTGCTGTACCGCTATGCCGAGGAAGCGGGCCCCAGGGGGCTGGCGTGCATCATCGCCGGTGCCGGCGGCGCGGCTCACCTGCCGGGGATGCTGGCCGCCAAGACCACGGTGCCGGTGCTGGGCGTGCCCGTGCCGTCCAAATACCTGCGCGGCATGGATTCCCTGCTGTCCATCGTGCAGATGCCCAAGGGGGTGCCGGTGGCGACCTTCGCCATCGGCGAGGCGGGGGCGGCCAACGCCGGCCTGTTCGCCGCGGCCTTGCTGGCGCGGCAGGACGGGGAACTTGGCCGCAAGCTGGCCGAGTTCCGCGCCGCCCAGGAACAGACTGTCTTGTCCATGACCCTGCCGGAGGCCCCATGATCCTGCCGGGCGCCACACTGGGTATCCTGGGCGGCGGTCAGTTGGGCCGCATGTTCACCGTCGCCGCGCGCACCATGGGCTACCGGGTGGTGGTGCTGGAGCCGGATGAAAAGAGTCCCGCGGGGCAGATGGCCGACGAACACCTCGTCGCCCGTTACGACGACCGGGACGCTTTGGAAAAACTGGGACGATCCTGCGCCGCCGTGACCACGGAGTTCGAGAACATTCCCGCTGCCAGCCTGGAATTCCTGGCGCGCTTTTGTCCCGTGCGCCCTTCGGCCCATGCGCTGTCCGTGACCCAGGACCGCATCCACGAGAAGACTTTCGTGCGGGACGCGGGCATCGAAACGGCGCGTTTCGCCACCATTCAAGGCAGCGAGGACCTCGCGGCGGCGCTGGAACGGATCGGCTTGCCCGCCCTGCTGAAGACCAGCCGTTTCGGCTACGACGGCAAGGGCCAGGCCGTGGTGCGCCAAGCCGGGGAACTGGCCGGTGCCTGGGAGCGGCTGGGCAGCCAGCCCTGCGTGCTGGAAGAACTGCTGGACCTGGAAAAGGAGGTCTCCGTCGTCGTCGCCCGTGGCACGGACGGCCGCACCGTGAGCTATCCGGTGGCGGAAAACAGCCACGCCAACGGCACCCTCGACATCAGCATCGTGCCGGCCCGCGTGCCTGCCTCCGTCGCCGGGGAAGCGGCGGCGCTGGCGGAGCGGATCGCCGCGGAACTGGATTATTGCGGCGTCCTGGCGGTGGAGTTCTTCCTGCTCAAGGACGGCCGCCTGCTGGTCAACGAAATGGCTCCGCGCCCCCACAACAGCGGCCACTACACCCTCGACGCCTGCCTGTGCTCCCAGCTCGATCAGCAGGTGCGCGCCCTGTGTGGCCTGCCGCTGGGCGACACCCGTCTGCTGCGTCCGGTGGTCATGGTCAACCTGCTGGGCGACCTGTGGCGACAGGATTCCGCGCCTCCCTGGGAGGCCGTGCTCAAAAATCCTCGCGCCAAACTGCATCTGTACGGCAAGCAGCAGGCGCGTCCCGGTAGAAAGATGGGCCATTACACCGTGCTCGACGAAACGCCGGAAATGGCCTTGTCCGCCGCCCTGGCGATCCAGCGCGAGCTGTCGGACTAACTGCAGGAAGATGGATTACCCGCACCTTTCGCGAAGCGCTTCGATTCGACCCACGCGCCGGAAATCGCTAAGCTAACAGCTCGCCGCGGCGAAGCGCGCCTTCGCCGCCTTGTTCAACCGCGATGCCACGGGCATCGCAAACCACAGGATTTCGAGTCACTCATGCGCAAACTACTCTGCGGTCTTTTCGCCCTGGTGACCGTCACTTCCTCACTTGCAGCGGAACCCCAACCCATGACGGCCACACACTTCAGCAAAGTCAAACTGCACACCAACCTTGGCGAGGTGGTGCTGCAACTGGACGGCGTGAAAGCGCCCCTGAGCACCGCCAATTTCCTGACTTACGTCAAGGAAGGCTTTTACAACGGCACCATTTTCCACCGCGTCATCCCCGGCTTCATGGCCCAGGGTGGCGGCTTCACCCAGGATTTCGAGCAGAAAGCCACCCACAAGCCCATCCAGAACGAAGCCAACAACGGCCTGCCCAACAAGCGCGGTTCCATCGCCATGGCCCGCACCATGGACCCGCAATCCGCCACGGCGCAGTTTTTCATCAATTTTGCGGACAACGATTTCCTCAACCACAAGAGCCCGACGCCGCAGGGCTGGGGCTATGCGGTGTTCGGCGAGGTGGTGGAAGGCATGGAGGTGGTGGACGCGATGGCCAAAATTCCCACCGGCCGCGGCGGACCGATGCCCACGGACGTGCCGCAGCAGCCCATCGTCATCGAACAGGCGACCGTTCTCGAAGAATGATCGCGGCGGGGCGGGAGACGCTGTTCATTTCCGACCTGCACCTGGCGGCCTCCCGTCCGGGCCTGACCCGCAAGTTCCTGGATTTTCTCGACCGGCGCGCCCTGCGCGCCGAGCGGCTGTTCATTCTCGGCGACTTGTTCGACGCCTGGGTCGGCGACGACGATCCCACACCTCCCAACCGCGCCGTCAAAGCCGCCTTACGCCGCCTGGTTTCCGGCGGCACGCAGGTCTGTTTCCAGCATGGCAACCGCGACTTTCTGCTCGGCGAGCGCTTCGCCCGGGAAACCGGGGCGGAATTCCTGCCGGATTACGCCCTCATCGATCTCTACGGCACGCCGACTTTACTGATGCACGGCGACCTGCTGTGCAGCGACGACAAGCCTTACCTGGAATTTCGCGCCAGAACCCGCACGGCGGAATGGCGCGGGCGCACGCTGGGGCTGCCGCTGATCGTCCGGCTCGCCGCCGCGCGCTGGTACCGCCTGCGCAGCTACTGGCACAAGTCGAAAAAGAGCCATGAAATCATGGACGTGAACCCCGACACCGTCCGTGAGGCGCTCGCCCGCCACGGCGCGGCGCGCCTGATCCACGGCCACACCCACCGCCCGGGCGTGCACGACCTGACGGTCCATGGCCGGCCCGCGCAGCGTTTCGTGCTGGCGCCGTGGGAGCGCGAGGGCTCGGTGTTGTGCTGGGACGCGAAAGGCTGGCGGGTCGAGCGGCTGTAACTTCCGCGCTTTCGTCTCATCGGTACGCGCGGGGCCGTATAATGTCTGGCAAATCCCACAGCTTCGCCTGACTGCTTCCCATGTCCCAAGAAACCA
>DATDOO010000213.1:0-8260 GCA_035293245.1 Methylococcaceae bacterium | reverse complement strand
CAAGTCCGGTTCTGCGAGGAGCCGGGGACGAACCGATGCAAGGCGAAGATCGTGTGGCACCGCCGGGAAACCAGGCGGCAAACAGAGAAGACCAACTTGAACCTAACCATCGGCAAGGAACCGGCTTACTCTCCGATTTATATATTTTGCATGTTTTCGGTGCACTTATGGGCGAAGGGGTCCGCAGCGCATCAACCGGGAACGGTCTGCCCGGTTCGTCGGCACATCTACGCAGGCTCGCCATTCCGCTCCCGCCATGCGGCAAACTCCAGCGGCCTCAGGGCCGTAGGGCGCAATAGGCGATAGCCGTATTGCGCCGGATGCATCCCCTGCGGCGCAATACGCGGAGGACCGCCATTGCGCCCTACGTGCTACGGGTGTCAAACCCCGGCGCATCGGGCAATCCCGATGTCGCACCATCCTGCTGGGGCTGATGCCGCCCGCGGCGCGGCGAGCAAGCCGCCTTATTTCCCGAATTGCTCCCAGTGCTCCCGGAAGAGCGCTTGTTCGTCGACCTGGCGGGCGGAGATCGGCCGTGAGACCCAGGTCAGGTTGACCAGGTGGCGGGCGTTGACGTTCTCGGTGGTGATGTTGCCGCCCCAGGTGCCGCAGCTCAGGCTCAACGTGTAAGGCAGGCCGTTGCGCGGGCTGCCGGCGCCTTCATTGAGGTTCTGGTTCACCATGACCCGTGCGGTTTTGGTGCCGAGGGCGACGGCCATGACGTGCGCGTCGTCGCGGGTGTGGATGCCGCAGGTATGGCCGTGGCCCTGATATTGGGTGATCGCGTTGACGAGACTCGCCGCGTGGTCGATGCCGCCGTCGTAGCGGTACAGGGCGAGCACGACCGAGAGTTTTTCGCCGGAGAACGGGTGGTCGGGGCCGGCGCCGTCTTCTTCGACCACCAGGAAGCGCCGATCGTCCGCAACCGGGAATCCCGCCAGCCCGGCGATGTGCGGCGCCGATTTGGCGATCACCGCCAGGGCGGGAATCGCCGCGCCGGCCTGTGGCCACATGAGTTGCCCGAGGCGCGCCTTTTCTTCCGCGTTGCAGACGTGTGCGCCGTATTCCTTCAGCAGACCGACCAGATCGGCGTAAATTCCCGCTTCGGCCACCACCGCGTTGTCCGCCAGGCAACTGGTGGCGTAGTCGAAGGTCTTGGCGGTGGCGATGGCCTTGGCGGCGTCCCGCAGGTCCGCCGTCTCGTCCACCACGTGTACCGAATTGCCGACGCCCACCCCGTAGGCCGGGGTGCCCGAACTGTAGGCGGCCTTCACCATGGCTTCGCCTCCGGTGGCCACGATCAGGTCGGCCTGGCGCATCAGCTCACTGGTTTTGGCCAGCGAGGGCTGGTCGATGAGTTGCACGAGGTCGGCCGGCGCGCCGACCTGTTCGCAGGCCTGGCGCATGTACTGCACCACAAGCGCCGTGGTCTCTTGCGTGCGCGGGTGGGCGGCGATGACGATGGCGTTGCGGCCCTTGAGGGCCAGCAAGGTTTTCAGGGGTGGCGTGGCGTCCGGGCCGGTGGTGGGGATGAGGGCGGCGACCACCCCGACTGGCTTGGCGATCTTGACCAGTCCTTTTTCGGGAATTTCCTCCACGACGCCGACCGTTTTCACCTCGGCCATATCGGCCAGCGTGCCCATGATGCGGTTGCGGATCTTGGCGACCTTGTCCGCGTAGTTGCCGAAGCCGCCCTCGTCCACCGCGAGTTTCGCCAGCGCCTCGGCCCGATCCTGGCGTACCACCGACCAGGCGACCGCGGTGGCCAGACGGTCCGCCTGCGCCTGGGTGTAATTCTCGATGGCTTCCTGGGCCCGCCGGGCGCGCTCGATCAACCGCCCCACCTCGTTCGCTACTTCCGGGTTGTCGCTGCTCATGGTCTTTCCTTTCGCTGTCCTGTCTGGGCTGGAAAAAGCAATATCCGAGCCCGGTATTATTTACCCAGCTTTCAGGTAAAGTTATGGCACGAGGTTTAGCCAATTTTGGTGGAGGCGAGGGTTAGCGGTTCGCCGCACACCCCAAAACACTCGCTTTTGAATTGCAAAGAGAATTAGAACCATGTGCCCGGCCAGATCCAACCACGAGCGCGAAAAGTCCGGCTCCACACCCCTGGAGCCCATCGAATTCGCCGGCACCACCCTCGGCGAGCACTGCCATGTCTGCGGCTTTTTCAACGGGCCGGAGGAAGAGTACCAAGTGCTGCTTCCGTTCATCAAAGCCGGCCTCGAACGGGGCGAAAAAGCCTTCCACGTGGTCGATCCCAAGCTGCGCGAGGTGCATCTGAGCCAATTGCGCTCGGTCGGCATCGACGCGGCCGGGGCGGAGCTAAGCGGCCAGCTGGAACTGCGCAATTGGGACGAGGCCTATTTGCGCGATGGGCATTTCGACCAGGCCCGCATGCTGGCCTTGCTCCAGGGCGTCCTGGACGAGGGCCGGCAGCGCGGCTACCCGCTGACCCGCCTGGTCGCCCACATGGAATGGGCGCTGGAGGACCGGCCCGGCGTGAACGACATCGTGGAGTACGAAACCCGGCTGAACTACTTCCTGCCCCGCTACCGGGACCCGGTGATCTGCCTGTACGACCTCTCCAAGTTCGGCGCCGACGTGGTCATCGACATCATGCGTACCCACCCCATGGTCATCATCGGCGGCGTCCTGCTGGAAAACCCCTTCTTCGTTCCCCCGGACCGGCTCCTGCGCGAGTTGCGGGAACGAGGGGTGGGCGCCTCGGCGGGATGATTTCCCCGTGCCTGACCGAATCGAGGACATCCGGCGCCTGCAGGGCTGCCTGAACGACCTGGTCGGCCTGCTGGCCCTGCCTGCCCTGTGGAACGGCCGCGAGCCGGAAGAGGCGCTCCGCGTCCTGCTCGACGTCCTGTTGCGCATGTTGCCCCTGGAGTTCGCCTACGCGCGGCTGAATGCGATGGGGGACGGCCCGGCCTTGGAAATCTGCCGGGTCGCGGACCGGCGGGATTGCCCGCTGCCGGCGCAGGAACTGGGACGCGCGCTGGAGCCCTGGTTCCGGCTCAAGACTCCCGGCGCGGTTTCGGTGCTGGCCAGCCCCCTCGGCACCGGCAATGTAGCGCTGGTCTACGTCTGGCTGGGGCTGGACCGGGAGCGGGGCGTGGTCGCCGTGGGCTCCCGCCGCGCGGATTTCCCCGAGGAACTGGAATTGCTCGTCCTGCGTTCGGCGGTGAACCAGGCGGTGATCGAACTGCAAAGGGCGGAAGTTTTCGCCGCCCGCCGGCAGGCGATGGCCATGGAACAGGTCAAGGACCATCTGCTGGCGGAAAACAACTATCTGCGCCAGGTGCTGGACCACGAGCAGCAGCGGGAGATCGTCGGCCGGAGTGCGGCGCTGCAGAAGGTCCTCGATCTGGTGGCCCAGGTGGCGCCCACCGACGCCTGCGTGCTGATTCAGGGCGAGACGGGTACGGGCAAGGAACTGGTCGCCCGCGCCGTGCACCGCCTGAGCGGCCGCCGGCAGCAGCCGTTCGTCACGCTGAACTGCGCGGCGATTCCCACCGGCCTGCTGGAAGCGGAGTTGTTCGGCCACGAAAAAGGCGCCTTCACCGGCGCCGTGGGGCAGAGGATCGGCCGCTTCGAACTGGCCCACCGGGGCACGATTTTTCTGGACGAAGTGGGCGAAATCCCCCTGGAATTGCAGGCCAAGCTGCTCCGGGTCTTGCAGGAGCAAGAATTCGAACGCCTGGGCAGCGCGCGCACGTTGCGGGTGGACGTCCGCCTGGTCGCGGCATCCAACCGCAACCTGGCCCGCATGGTCGCGGAGCGGGAGTTTCGCAGCGACCTCTATTACCGGCTCAAGGTGTTTCCCATCGCGCTGCCGCCCCTGCGGGAACGCAGCGAAGACATCCCCCAACTGGTGCGCTACTTCGCCGGACGCCACGCCCGCCGCTACGGCAAAGGCATCGCCCACATTCCCGAGGAAACCCTGGCGGCGCTCAGCCGTTATTCCTGGCCGGGCAACGTCCGGGAAATGGAGAACCTCATCGAGCGCAGCGTCATTCTCTCGCCGGGACCGACGCTGGAGGTGCCGCTGGGGGAACTGGGGTGCGCCGAGGTTGCGGCCCGGGATGCCGCCACCCTGGAAGCGTGCGAGCGGGAGCACATCCTGCGCGCCCTGCACGAGTCCCGCTGGGTGATCGCCGGACCCCGAGGGGCGGCGGCCCGGCTCGGCATGAAGCGCACCTCCCTGCAACACAGGATGCGCAAGCTGGGAATCGCCCGTCCTTCCTGACGGATTGCACTGCCCGCCGGCCGTCACCTCTGCCGGCGGGCGGGCACGCTTCGCTCTGCCGCTGCCGCGTTTCCATGGCGAAATTCCGATCTCATCCCTTGGTTGTCGGGCGCCTATCCCATGCTCTGCGCAATGGAACGGCTGTTGCCTGTTTCTGGTGCCGGCCGCCCAAGGAAGCGCCGTTCGTTGGGTTTCATGCCGGGCAATCCTGCCCGGCACCCTCCGGGCGCTTCGCGTGCAAATCCGCTCCCGGCGGATTTGTCGGCGAGGACGCCTAACCCAACACATCGGCGTTTGAGCTCCAACGGACGCAGGCCGGAGAGCGGCGCGACCCAATGCGCCGGACATCAAGTTAAGGCCAGAGAACGGGAGAATCACGATGAAAATACGCGGCCAGGAAATACTCATCCCGACCAGCATGGTCGGCAACTACCCTAACCCGAGATGGTGGGACGCGGAGTTCGCCCGGGACTTCAGCGGCGACCGGGAACCGCCCGATTCCATCCGGCGCGAAGCGCTGGAAGACGCCGTGGCGGCCATCGCCAGGGATCAGGAAAACGCCGGCCTGGACATCGTTTCCGACGGGCGCGTGCACGGCGACAACTATGCCGACCAGGCGCTTTACTACTACTTCCGCCGCTTGGGCTACAACCTCAGAGGCGGCCATCTGGGCTTTCCCATTTACAGCCGGTTGCACGCGGCAACCCTGGACCAGGAGGTCCGGCGCCACGGCGCCCTCATGGTCGAACAGGCGCGGGCCCTGAAGCGGGCCACCGGGAAGCCCACCAAGGTCCAGTACACCGGAATTCAGGTGCTGGCCCAGTGCACCAACGACCTGCACTACAAGTCGTCCCGCGAGCGGGCCATGGCCCTGGCGGCCGCCATCAATGAGGACGTGCGCGAAGTGGATGCCCTCGGCGTCGATTTCATCCAGTTCGACGAATTCACCTTTCCTTACGGCTTCGAGGGCTGGGCTGTGGAGGCGTTCAGCCGCGCCGTGGAGGGGGTGAAGAATGCCAGGATCATTGTCCACGTCTGCTGGGGCAACTGGGGCGGCACGCCGGCCTATCTGCCGGACGATACCGCCCAGGCAGGGGAAGTCTTCGATCTCACCAAGCGGCGCGGCAAGGCGCCTCCGGCCACGTCTTCGGTGGTGCCCAAGGCCTACCAGCTTCCCATCGACGTCCTGAATCTGGAAAGCTGCGGCCGGCGCAGCGAAGACATGAGCGATCTGGACGTGCTGAAGGCGCACCCGCTGCCGGACAACGTCAGCTTCTGGGCCGGGGTGATCGACGTCAAGAGCACGGTCACGGAAACCGCCGAGCAGGTGGCGGACCGCATCCGGCGCTTGCTGCAAGTCATACCGGCGGAGCGTCTCGGCGTCACCACCGACTGCGGGCTGATTCTGCTACAGCGCTACATTGCCATCGACAAGTTGCACGCCCTGGTGCAGGGAACCGAGCTGGTGCGCAGCGAACTGGCCGTGCGGAAGGCGGCCTGAAGTATAAGTCGTAGCCCGGATGGAGGCGTCCTCGCCGCAATCCGGGAGATTCGAAGCACGTCGGCCTCCCGGATTACGCGTTGCTTCATCCGGGCTACAACCAGACAGGCAACCGCCCATGCCGATTTATCAATTGCTGTGCCCCGACTGCGGCCACCGCTTCAGCGGCATGGTGTTCGCCGGCACCCGCGAACCGGAGTGCTGGATTTGTTCCCAATGCGGCAGCGACAAGGCGCGGCCGGTGCCGGGCGAGGCACCGGTGCCGCATCCTCTGGAAGCGGCGCACGGAGCCGGCTGTCCCTGTTGCGGCGGGGGAGACCATGTATACCCAAAACGATAAACGCTGCGACCTGGCCAGCCTGGCCGCGCAGGTCCGGGAGGGCGATTGCGTGGCCATCGGCGGCGGCCTGTCCTCCCGTGAGCCCCTGGCGGCCCTGCGCGAGCTGATCCGCCAGGGTACCGGCGGCCTCCGGCTGGTGGGTTCGGCCCACGGCATCGACGTGGACCTGTTGTGCGGGGCGGGGCTGGTGGCGGCGAGCGCCGAGTCCTACGTGGGCTTCGAACAGGATTTCGGCATGGCGCCCAATTACCGGCGCGCCTGCGAGTCCGGCACGGTGGCGGTGGAGGACGGCTGTTGCTACACCCTGGTGCAGCAACTGCGCGCCGCCATCGCCGGCCTGCCGTTCATGCCCATGCGTTCGGTGCGCGGAACCGGCTTCATGGGTCTGCATCCGGAGTTCAAGACCATGATCTGTCCCTACAGCGGCGAGGAATTGCTGCTGGTGCCCGCCCTCCGGCCCGACGTGGCCGTGCTGCACGCCCAGTACGGCGATGCCCACGGCAACCTGCACATCGATGGTCCCCCGGTGGCCGACATCCTGTTCGCCAAGGCGGCGAAAAAGGTCATCGCCTCCGTGGAGCAGATCGTGCCCGCGGAGCGGATGGCCGAACTGGGCGCGACCATCCCCTATTTCTATGTGACCGCGCTGGCGGAAGTGCCTTACGGGGCGCATCCCACCGCCTGCTACCCCTTTTACGCCTACGACCGGCCCCACACCGCCGCGTATTACGCCGCGGCCGGCGAGGGCGCGGACGCCTTCCGCGAGCGCTATCTGCAACCCTATGTGTACGCCTGCGCCGCGCACGCCGACTACCTGCAAGCCGTGGGCGGCACGGCAACCCTGCAGCGCCTCGCGTCCTGGCAAGAGGGGAAGAACGCCTGGATGAAGCTGTATGAATGAGGCACTGCCCACCCGCTGCACCCTGGGCGAGGCGCTGATCTACCAGATCGCCCTGACCATCGAGGACGGCGTGCTGGCGTTCCACGGCTTCGGCTCGCCGCTGGTGCAGCTCGCATTGCACCTGGCCAAGCGCAGCCACGCGCCCAACCTGGTGCTGGTGGCCGGCGCCACCTATGGCGTGAATCCCGCGCCGCCGTTCCTTGCGCCCACCAGCAACGACTGGGTGATGGACCGCGGCGCGGAATGTCATCTCGGCATCGAAGAACTGTTCGATCTGGCCGCCAGTGGGCGGCTGGGGCGCATGTTCCTCTCCGGCCTGCAAATCGACCGCTGGGGCAACCTGAACGTGACCCGGTTGGGCCGGGAGCGCCTGCAGCTCAAACTGCCGGGCGGAGGCGGCGGCTGCAACCTGTCCTGCGACGCCGGCCACCTGACCCTCTGGACCGCCGCGCACCGGGCCGCCCCCGATGCCCAGGGCCGGCGCCGCTTCCGGCTGGTGGAGGCATGCGACTTCATCACCAGCGTCGGCCACCGCAGCGCTGAAGGTAAAACCCGCGCTGACATGGGCTACCGCGGCCGCGGGCCGGACTGGCTGGTGACCGAACTGGGCGTGTTCGATTTCGATGGGGACGGCCAGGCGCGGTTGGTGGAGGTTTACCCCGATGTGGACGTCGCCACGGTGCGCGAGAACACCGGCTTCGAATTTCCCGTGCGCCGGGACTTGAGCACCGTGCCCTTGCCCACGGCGGAGATGGTGGCCTTACTCCGCGCCCTGGACCCGCTGCGCATCCACGAGCGGGAACTGCGTCCGGAAGACCGGATGCGTGTGTTTTCCTTGCAGGCCTGACGTGGAGCCGTCGCGCATGAAGACCGAACCCGCCTCGCCGGCATCGTTCCCACGCTCTGCGTGGGAATGCGGCCCTGGACGCTCCGCGTCCCGCAACAAGTGGCCGAGCGCCCGCCCGAAATCCTGCCGCAACCGGCAGTTCTGTTGCGAATCGGGACGCAGAGCGTCCCGCCAGGCATTCCCACGCCGCGCGTGGGAACGATAAAAGGGTAAGAAAATGGGCGGCGAAATCCTCCAGGTAGGCAATCTCAAAGGGCAGAAGAACTTCGTGCCGCTGCCCTATCGCCGCGTGAGCTATCAGCCCTACGCGGGCGCCATGACCGCGGCGGCCATCGAAGATCACCTCATGGCGCGCGAGGTCTACCGGCGCACCGACGTGGTCATCCTGCACAACCCGGCGGGTGAACTGGCCG
>DATDOO010000212.1:0-10617 GCA_035293245.1 Methylococcaceae bacterium | reverse complement strand
CGAAACTCGGGGCTAATCAGGTGCTTTTATACCTCAACACGAACGGCTTTTCAGGCATTTCAACTGCGCCTTTTTAGTTGACGCGAAAATCGCCGCCGTCTGAGAAGGGAATCAGGCGAAGGGGTGCTTGAGGACGATGGTCTCGTCCCGGTCCGGCCCGGTGGAGAGGATGTCCACCGGCACGCCGGTTACGGCCTCGATGCGGCGGATGTAGGCCTGGGCCTGGGACGGAAGGCGGTCGAAGTCGGTCACTCCCGCGGTGCTGCCCTGCCAGCCGGGCATTTCTTCGATCACCGCCTCGCAACGGGCGAAACGCTCCGCTCCCACCGGCGCCACGGAAACTTCCACGCCGTCCAGCCGGTAAGCCACGCACAGGCCGATTTTTTCCAGGCCGTCGAGTACGTCCAGCTTGGTCAGGCACAGGCCGGACAGGCTGTTGAGGTGTGCGGACTTGCGCATCGCCACGGCGTCGAACCATCCGCAACGCCGGCGGCGGCCGGTGGTGGCGCCGAACTCGTTGCCCGTCATGGTCAGGTGCTCGCCCACACCGTCGAACAGCTCGGTCGGGAACGGCCCGTTGCCGACCCGGGTGGAGTAGGCCTTGGTGATGCCGAGCACGTAGTCGAATTCCAGCGGCCCCATGCCGGTGCCGCACGCCGCACCGCCCGCGGTGGTGTTGGAGGAGGTGACGAAGGGGTAGGTGCCGTGGTCGATGTCCAGCATCGCGCCCTGCGCGCCTTCGAAGAGCAGGTTCGCACCGCGCGTCTGGTAGCCGTGCAAGAGGTCGGCGACATCGGCGAGCATCGGCTTGATCTCCTCGCCGAGCTTGAGGCTTTCCTCCAGCATGTGCTGAAAATCCAGCGCCGGCTGGCGGAAATAGCCGGTGAGCACGAAGTTGTGGTAGTCCAGGAGTTCGCGCAGGCGCTCGGCGAAGAGTTCCGGCGTCAGCAGATCGCCGGCGCGCAAGCCGCGCCGCGCCACCTTGTCCTCGTAAGCGGGGCCGATGCCGCGCCCGGTGGTGCCGATGGCCCTGGCGCCGCGCGCCGCCTCGCGGGCGTGGTCCAGCGCCACGTGCACCGGCAGGATCAAGGGGCAGGCCAGGCTGATGCGCAAGCGGTCGCGCACCGGCACGCCGGCGTTTTCCAGCACGGCGATTTCCTCCAGCAGGGCCTGGGGCGACAGCACCACGCCATTGCCGATCAGGCAAGAGACGCCGTCGCGCAAAATGCCGGAGGGAACCAGATGCAGGACGGTTTTCTTCCCGCCGATGACCAGGGTGTGGCCGGCGTTGTGGCCGCCCTGGAAGCGCACGACGGCGTCGGCGCGCTCGGTGAGAAGATCGACCAGCTTGCCTTTGCCTTCGTCGCCCCACTGCGTGCCGATGACTACGACGTTCTTGCCCATGTTAGGTATCCGAGTTGGAAATTCGATTAACCGGCGCGATCTTCCAGCCGGTTGTGCCGCCTTGCAGCACCCACGCGCAGTCCAGTTCCCGCGGGTCGTTGGCTTGCTCCGGCAAGGCTTCGATGACGATCCGGCCGGCGGCCCGCAGTTCCCGCACTTTTTCGTGCAAGTCGGGATCGGCGGAAAGCGGCGCGAGTATGGCCTCGCGCGGTGGAATGGGTTCCGGCGCCGCGAGGCGGGAAAGGATTTTCAGGTCGGCGCTGAAGCCGGTGGCCGGACGGGCGCGGCCGAACACCTGGCCGATGTCGTCGTAACGTCCGCCGCGCGCGATTTCCTTACCGTAACCGGGAATGAAAGCGGCAAAGACCACGCCGGTCTGGTAACGGTAGCCGCGCAGTTCCGCCAGGTCGAGATTCAAAGGCAGCGCCGGGAAAATCCGCCGCAGACCCAGGGTAATTTCTTCTAAAGCGTCCAGAGCCCGTATCACCGGCTCGCCGGCAGGGAGAAGGCATCGGCGGGCTTCGCCCAATACCGCATCGGGATGGCCGTTCAACTCGGGTAGCGCCAGCAGCATGTCGCGCAAGGGTGCAGCCACACCCCGCATGTCCAGCCATCCGGCCAGTTCGGGCAGCGCCTTGCGTTGCAGCGTGTCGAACAGCGTGGCTTCCGCCTCGGCGGACAGTCCGGCCTGCCGCGCCAGGGCGCGGAACACGGCGACGTGGCCCACGTCCAGATGCACGTCGAGAACCCCGGCGCCGGCAAGCATTTCCAGCATCAGGCGGATCACTTCCACGTCGCTGGCGACCCCGGCGTGGCCGTACAGTTCGGCGCCGACCTGCAAGGGGCTGCGGGACGCTTCCAGACGATCGCCTTGCGTGTGCAATACGGTGCCCATGTAGCACAGCCGGGTCGGCACTTCGCGCTTGAGGTTGTGGGCGTCGATCCGCGCCACTTGCGGGGTCATGTCGGCGCGCACGCCCAGCAGCCGGCCGCTGGTCTGGTCGATCAGCTTGAAGGTTTGCAGGTCGAGATCGTGGCCGGTCCCGGTGAGCAGGGACTCCAGGTAGTCGATGAACGGGGGGATGACCAGTTCGTAGCCCCAGGAGCCGAACAGGTCGAGCAGGCGGCGACGCAGCCGTTCGAGACGAGCGGCTTCCGTCGGCAGGACTTCTTCGATGCCTTCGGGCAGAAGCCAGTGAGCGCGCGGTGACAAATCCATGCGGGAACCAGGGGATGGATGTGGGCGAAGAACCCGCGGCGCGCCCGTGGGACGCGCCGCGGCGGGCGACGGGCTGCTTCCCGTCATCCCGTCTATCTGTCCTTCTCTTTCCTGAAGTAATGGAAGAAGTCGGAGTCCGGATCCATGACCAGAACGCTTTCCTTGTTGCGGAAGGTATCCCGGTAAGCGTTCAGGCTGCGGTAGAAAGCGAAGAATTCCGGGTTCCTCCCGTAGACCTTGGCGTAAATCTCCGCCGCCGTCGCATCGCCTTCGCCGCGCAGGGTTTCCGCGTCGCGGAAGGCGTCGGCCTGCAAAACTTCGCTCTGACGGTCGGCATCGGCGCGAATGCGCATGGCGGCCTCTGCGCCGCGGGCACGGAAATCGCGCGCCACGCGGGTGCGCTCGGCCTTCATGCGCTCGTGCACGGAGCTTTGGACTTCTTCCGGGAGGTCCACGCGCATGACGCGGATATCGATGATCTCAATACCCAGTTCCGCGGCGCGCGGATTCGCGTCCTCGATCAGCATGTCGCGAACCTGCCCGCGCTCGGCGGAAACCAGTTCGCGGATGGTGCGCTTGCTGAACTCTCCGCGCACTCCGTCCTTGATGATCTGTTCCAGCCGGTCGTTGGCGTGGCGCACGTCTCCGGAGACGGTGGTGTAGAACTTGCCCACGTCCTTGATGCGCCACTTGACGAAGGAGTCCACGATCACGTTCTTCTTTTCCGAGGTCAGGTAGCGCTCGGGCTTGATTTCCAGCGTCAGCAGGCGGGCGTCGAACTTCTTGACGTTGTTGATAAAAGGAACCTGGAAATGCAGTCCCGGTTCGAAATCCGTCTTGACGATTTCACCCAGCCGGAACTTGATCGCCTTCTCGGTCTGGGTGACCGAAAACACGGAAAGATAACCGAGTGCCAGCGCGCCCAGCGTCGCGCCGGTCAGCAGTTTGCCTTGGGACATTATCGTGTCTCCCTTCCGCGGGTCAGGGTTCGCCAGCCCCTGCCGCTGCCGGCATCGCCGGGTTGAGTCGGCGTTGGAGCGGGGGCGGGCGTTGCGGTTTCGCTTCTCGCGGCGGACGCGTCCTCCGGCGGAGGCACAGCCACCGGGGCCAGCTTGTCCAGGGGCAGGTAGAGCAGATTATTGCCGCTCTTCACGTCCACCAGAATGCTCTGGCTGCCGCTCATAACGGACTCCATGGCGTCCAGATACAGGCGCTTGCGGGTGACTTCCGGTGCCTTCTCGTATTCGGAAAGCATCTGCCCGAAGCGGCTCGTCTCGCCGGTGGCGCGAGAGACCACTTTCTGCTTGTAGCCTTCCGCTTCCTGCATCAGTCGAGCCGAGACGCCGCGCGCCTTGGGCACGACTTCGTTGGCGTAGGCTTCGGCCTCGTTTTTCAGGCGCTGTTCGTCTTCGCGCGCCTTGATGGCGTCCTCGAACGCGCCCTGGACTTCGTCGGGCGGTTGTGCGTCCACGAGGTTGACGCTGCTGATGTGGAAGCCGGTCCGGTAGTCGTCCATGATTTGCTGGATTTCGCGCTTGATGGCGTCGGCGACTTCCCCGCGTCCCTCGGTCAGCACGAAGTCCATGTTGCTCTTGCCGATGGCGGCGCGCGTGGCGCTCTCCGTCACCTGTTTGAGGGTGACATCCGGATCGAGCACGTTGAACAGGTAATCTTTCGCTTCCTTGATCTGGTATTGCACCGCCAGGCGCACGTCGACGATGTTCTCGTCCCGCGTCAGCATCAGGGCTTCTTTGGGGATGGAACTGGACTGTTGCTGACGTACGCCCGTGGAGCGATAGCCCACTTCGGCGACGCCGAGTTTCTCGACATTGACCAAGGCGTGCGCTTCGATCGGCGCAGGAATGTGCCAGTGCGGGCCCGGCAGGGTGGTTTCGACGTATTTGCCGAAGCGCGTGACGACGGCCCGGTTGCCTTCATCGACGATATACACGCCGGTGAGCGCCCACACGGCGACGGCAGCGGAGCCGATCAGCCCCCAGTTCGCGGATGGGGCGCCGAAGCCGCGGCCGCCGTCTCCGCCGCCGCGCCACAGCCCACCCAGACGTTCCTGCATGGAGCGCAGAACCTGCTCCAGGTCGGATTCGCCGTTTTTGTTCCGTTCACGTCCGCTCCATGGATCTTTTTTGTTGCCTCCCGGTTCGTTCCAGGACATGCATTTACTCCCGTCGGAAAATTTTAAGGACGGCCATGCGCCGCCGTGCTTTAGGCGATCCCGTGCGATGCGGAATCCGCGTCCTCTGCTGCTTCGACCTCGCGTAGCAGCCCCAAGTTGCGTTTCTGGATTTCGACATCCATTCGCCAGCCGCCGGCATCGTCCGGGATATCCCGCAACACCGTGGCAACTTGAAAAAGTTTAGCACGAATGGCTCCTTGCGAAGCCAGCAGGTGGAGTTGCCGTCGCACCCGCTCCCGCGCCACGTGGCCCAGCACCGCCTTGGCCAGCAGTTCCAGCCCGGCGCCGCTGCGGGCCGAGAGCCACACGCGACGGGCCAAGCCCTCGGCATCCAGTTCCAGGCGCGGCTCAGCGTCCTCCAGCAGGTCGATCTTGTTGAACACCTCGATGCGCGGCACATCTCCGGCGCCGATTTCCTGTAATACGCCGTTTACTTCCTCCACCGTTTCGTCGCGGCGCGGCGAAGCGGCGTCCACGACGTGCAGCAGCAGATCGGCTTCGGCGGCTTCCTGCAGCGTAGAGCGGAAGGCGGCGATCAGTTCGTGCGGCAGGTTGCGGATGAAGCCGACCGTGTCCGCTAATACCACCGTCGTCTCGTCGCCGGCGAGGCGGTAGCGGCGCAGGGTCGGGTCGAGGGTGGCGAACAGTTGGTCGGCGGCGAATACGTCGGCGCGGGTGATGGCGTTGAACAGGGTGGACTTGCCGGCGTTGGTGTAGCCGACCAGGGAGACTGCCGGTGCGCCGGCGCGCTTGCGCGATTGGCGCATCTGATTTCGCTGGCGGCCGACGCGTTCGAGGCGGCGCTCGATCAGACGGATACGCTGCGCGACCAGGCGACGGTCGGATTCAAGCTGAGTCTCGCCGGGCCCGCGCAGGCCGATGCCGCCTTTTTGCCGTTCCAAGTGGCTCCAGCCGCGCACCAGGCGGGTGGAAAGATGGCGCAGTTGCGCCAGTTCCACTTGCAGCTTGCCTTCGAAGGTGCGCGCCCGCTGGGCGAAGATGTCCAGAATCAGCCCGTTGCGGTCCACGACGCGAACGCCCAGTTCCTTCTCCAGGTTGCGTTCCTGGGCGGGGGAGAGCGCCTGGTCGATCAGTACCAGGTCGGCATTTTCCTCCTGCGCTTTGCGGCGCACCTCCTCCACCTTGCCCGAGCCGAGAAAGAAGCGCGGATCCGGGGCGCGGCGCGGGCTGGTCACCACGCCCACGGGGGTTGCGCCGGCGGAATGGGCCAGTTCCACGAGTTCGGCGAGGTCCCCGCTCTCGTCCTCCGCGACGCCGAAGTGGACCAGTACGGCGCGCTCCCCGGCTTCCAGCCGGTCAAAGAGGAAAGTTTGCGTGCTTGGCTGGGCCAACGAAGCGAAAAACCGTCAGGATCAGATATCCTCGTCGGCGGGGTCTACATCCACTTCCCCACCCGAGGAAAAGCGCACCGAGCGGGCCGGGACGATGGTCGAAATGGCGTGCTTGTATACCATCTGGTTGACCGTATTCTTCAGCATGATCACATACTGATCGAACGAATCGACTTTGCCCTGCAACTTGATGCCATTCACCAGATAGATCGAAACAGGTACATGTTCCTTGCGCAATGCGTTCAGGAAAGGATCTTGCAGATTTTGTCCTTTTGACATCTTGATCACCCTAAATATTGTTGTTCTTTCCGGCGGAGCGATGCGTGCTCGAGTTGGTTAATATAAATTCAGTTTATCACACCGCGGAGCGCCTTACCCGGCGCGCTCCGGTCAGTAGCGCCCGTCGCCGCTTCTACCCGGCGTCAGGAACGAGAACGGCGGTGTTCTGCCCACCAGCGCTTCAATAATGGACAGTTCGGCGTCGGTATGGTTCTTGAACGGGGCCGGTTCGATGCCGCCGTTCGAGCCGCCGTAAATATAGCGCGGCGCGTCATGGTGCCGCGACCGGATCGCTTCGCTCCGTTCCGGAGCCCCCTGAACGCTGAGCAACGTTTCCCCGTAGCAGGTGCAAACGTAAGACATTTTTTCTTCGGCTTCCACGTAAACACCCGTGCCGCGTATGCCGACCAGGGCGTTGGCCGTCTCGATGCGGTGCTCGCGCCGGCCGAACACGGAGAGGATGGCTCCGGTCAGCACCCGCATGGATACGACCAGGAATTCGTCGTGTCCTTCCAGTGTCACCCGGCTGTTGGCGCGGACGAGAAAGGCATCGGGCCCCACCGCAAAGATCGCCTCGCCATCGCTCCCCGTTTCCACGGTATCCCCAGCGCGGATCACGGTTGCTTCGTCGGCTTCCTTGCCGTTCACCATCGCCTTGCCGCTCAAGCGGTAAATGGAGCGTCCCGATGGCAGCGGACCGGGTGTGCGTCCGAATACGTCCGCCCGCACCCGGCTGCTCCCGCCCAGGAAAAAAGCCCCACCGGCCAGCAATTGCAGCAAAAAGCGGCGGCGGGATTCGATTTCTTCCTCTTTCATTATTCTTCCTCTTTCCTCGCAATGTGACTATGCTTCTCGAATCAGGAATTTAACGGAATGTTAGCCCATGCGCATGCGACTTGCCGCGGCAATTTTCTTGTTGTCGATAACCGGTCATGCCGAAGCTGCGGAATTTTTCGGCTCCGTCTCTGCCGGAACGGGTTACGACGACAATGTGATACGTGGCTTGGACAGCCTCACCCGGGCGGGTGACCTGATGTACCGCGCGCGCCTTGACGGTGGCGTCAACCTGCCGGTCGACGATAGGAGCGGCGTCACCGTGAGCACCCGGTGGGAGGCGACCCAGTTGCATCGTTTCGACGAACTGTCGTCCTTGCGCGGCGCCGCTTCCGTACGCTATCTGCTGCGTCCCGGCACGGATTTCACCTCGCCGTGGTACGCCCTTGAAGTCGAGGCGGCGGGCCTGGGACACAAGGAAAGCCGCATCCGCGACAGCTGGCTGGTGAGTATCGATGCCTCGACGGGCCAGCGGTTCACCGACCGGCTGAGCGGGTCGGTGGCCTATCGTTACGAAATCCGCCAGGCGGACGAGAACAGTGTTTTCGATACGGAAATGCAGACCGTGACCGGCATACTGGAATATCAGCTGACCCGCGATTTCAATCTGTATGCGGGGTACCAGATCGGTGTCGGAGAGTTGACCGCCGTGGGTGTTTTCCCCGGCAGCCCGACCGGTGCCGCCGCCGGTCCCGGACCAGGCCCAGGCCCAGGACCGGGGCCTGGGCCGGGACCCGTGCCTGGTTTATCGCCCCTGCCAGGCGCGCTCGCAAATGGCGGGTTCAACGACGCCGTCGTGGACACCGCCCTTCAATCCGCGTTCGGCCACGATGTCCTGGCATACCAGACGGATGGGATGTACAACAAGGTCACCGTCGGCGGCCACCTGATGCTCACACACGATGTCAGCGTCGATTTGTCGGGCTACTATTTCGATGCGGCAGGGGAAAAAAGCTTGAACTATCGCGCCTTTGGCGCCAATCTGGCCGCCGCATACCATTTTTAGCCGGAACGGTTGGTACCGTCTTCCCCGAGGCCGGCCAGGATGCGCTCTGCCAGTTCTGCCGCCGGCCCGCTTTCGTAACGGCGCGCCTCCTGCTCGCGCCGGAGCCAGGTGAACTGGCGCTTGGCCAGTTGCCGGGTGGCGGCGACGCCTTTCTCCTTCAGCGTGGCGAGATCGTATTCGCCATTCAGGTAGCCCCAGACCTGCCGGTAGCCGACTGCGCGGATGGCGGGCAGGGAGGAGTGGAGGTCGCCGCGCTCGAATAACGCTTTCACCTCGTCGATCAGGCCGTTGACCAGCATGTCCTGGAAACGCCGCTCGATGCGCGCATGCAACTCGGTGCGGCTCGCGGGCGCGACGACGATCTTCACTGGCCGGCACGGCAGCGGCACCGCCGTTTGTTCCGCGCACAGCGCGCTCAACGGCTTGCCTGTGGCGTGGTACACCTCGAGGGCCCGCTGGATGCGTTGCGGGTCGTTGGGATGGATGCGCCGCGCCGCTTCGGGGTCGACCTGCGCCAGTTCCGCGTGCATGGCGGCCCAGCCCAGGCGCGCGGCTTCCTCTTCCAGAAAGCGGCGGATGTCCGGATCGGCAGGCGGCAGTTCCGCCAGTCCGTGCAGCAGGGCGTTGAAATACAGCATGGTGCCGCCGACCAGCAGGGGGAGTTTCCCCCGCGCGGCGATGTCGGCCAGCAGGCGGCGCGCGTCGTCCAGAAAACGGCCGGTGGAATAACTTTCCGCGGGGTCGAGGATGTCGATGAGGTGATGCGCGATGCCGCGCCGCGCCGCCCGGTCCGGTTTGGCGGTGCCGATGTCCAGGCCGCGGTAGACCAGCGCCGAATCGACGCTGACGATTTCGCCGTCCAGCCGCTCCGCGAGGTACACCGCCAACTCAGATTTACCCGAGCCGGTCGGCCCCATCAGCAGCAAGGCAGGCGGTTTTCGCTCGTTCACTGTCCCCGCAGGAAAAAGCGGTCCAGGTCGCGGTGGCCCAGTTCCACCCAGGTCGGACGCCCGTGATTGCACTGGCCGCTGAATTCGGTGCGCTCCATTTCCCGCAACAGGGCGTTCATTTCCTCCACCGTCAGGCGCCGGCGCGCCCGCACCGAGGCGTGGCAGGCCATTTTCGCCAGGAGGGCGCGGATTTTGTTTTGCACGGCGTCGCTGTGGCCGAAAACATCGATTTCCCTCAGTACGTCACGGATCAGCGCCGCCGTGTCGCCGTCGTTCAGCAAGGCCGGCACGGCGCGGAGCGTGGCGCTTGCCGGACCGGTGCGGTCGATTTCCAGCCCCAAGGATTCCAGCAAGGCGCGTTCCCGCTCCACGCTTTCGGCCTCCGCTTCGCTCAGTTCCACGCGCAGAGGCAGCAGCAACGGCTGACGGACCACGGTGCCGGCCTCGTATTGAGTCTTGAGGCGCTCGTAAGTGATGCGTTCGTGGGCGGCGTGGGCGTCCACCAGCACCAGGCCGTGGGCCGATTCGGCCAGGATGTAGATGTTATGCAGATGGGCCAGCGCGTATCCCAGCGGCGGAGCGGCGGCGTCTCCCGCCGGGGAAGGCGGGTTCGCCGCGGGGCGGGGCGACGCGTACAGCGCGTCCCGCTCGGCAATGTGCCAAGACAGTCGGGATTGCGCCGGTTGGGACGCCGGCACAACCGGACGCGAAGCGACGGAGAACGAAGCGGCTGCTGCTTCCCCGACCGCCGGGGTCAGCATTTCGGCCGGACGCGCCATGCCGGGCCGATCCCCGGACAGCGCGCGCCGGAGGGCGCTGAAGAGGAAATCGTGCACCAGCCGGCCTTCGCGGAAGCGTACCTCCAGCTTGGCGGGATGCACGTTGACGTCCACCAGCGCCGGGTCCAGTTCCAGATACAGCACATAAGCCGGTTGGCGGTCGTGGTACAGGACGTCCTGGTAAGCGCGGCGCACCGCGTGGCTGACCAGCCTGTCGCGCACCAGGCGGGAGTTGACGTAGAAGAACTGCAAATCCGCCTGGGCACGGGCGAAGGTGGGCAGACCCACCCAGCCCCACAGCCTCAATCCGGAAGACTCGAAACTCACGGCCACGGCGTTTTCCAGGAACTCCGCGCCGCACACCTCCGCCACGCGCCGCAGCCGTTCCGGTTCCTCCTGGGCGGGTCTGAGGCGCAACACCTCGCGTCCGTCGTGCATCAGGGAAAAACCGGTTGCGAAACGCCCCAGCGCCATGCGGCGCAACAGCGTGTCGATATGGCCGAATTCGGTCTTTTCGCTGCGTAGAAATCTGCGGCGCGCCGGGGTGTTGAAGAACAGTTCGCGCACTTCGACCGAGGTGCCGCCGGGCAGCGCATCCGG
>DATDOO010000211.1:0-4759 GCA_035293245.1 Methylococcaceae bacterium | reverse complement strand
CTAACCCAACCTACAATCATTTAATAACGCAGCATGACGTTGAAATGCAGTTTTTCTTCGCTGATGCCCGGCGTTTCCGCGTTGTCGATCGCGCGCCCCCAGTCGAAACCGATGCCGACGTTTTCCTTCCAGTGCCAGCGGCCGCCCAATCCGACCGAAACCAGGGTTTCGCTGCGGATTTCTCCGGGCACCGGTTCGTCGATCACGGCGCGGCCGGCATCCAGGAAGGTCAGGAGTTGCACGTCGAAGGGCAGGGGCGGGGTCCAGATTTCCACGCTGGCCCGCTGGCCGCGGTCGCCGGTGACGATGCGTTCCTCGAAGCCGCGTACGGAGGCGTGACCGCCGATTCCGAAGCGCTCGCCGGTAATCAACGGCCCGTCGGCCCACTGGCCTTCGATCAGCGCGCGCAGTTGCCAGGCGGCGGGCAGGGCGTAAGTGGCGGTGAGGCCGTAGCGCACCGCGTTCCAGTCGCTTTCCGGCGCGCCATGCGAGCCGGGCGGGGTGCCGATCAGCCTTGAATCGGCGTAGGCGCGGTCGTCGTTATCGTCGCCGCCACCGAGGTTGTGCAGGAAAGAGACGTGCAGGCCGATGCCGAATTTTTCCTGCCGGTAGGTGCCTTCATAGCCGAAGGTAAAGGGCCGGCTGCGCACGTCGCCCTGCAGGTCGATGCCCAGGAACTGCTGGTCGTTTTTGAAGGAACGATCCTCGACGCCGAAGGTGACGCTATGCCGGTAGGCGCCGATGTTGTAGAGGAGCTGGTTCCAGGAAGCGCCGAGAAAGCGCCCCGAACCGCTGACCGTGAAATCGTCGCCCAGGCCTCCCACGGTGCCGGTATTCACGTCCGACTGGATGTAATACGCGCCGAAACTTCCTCCCAGGGAATAGACGGGAATCCGGTAGTGGCCGCCGAACTGCTCCACCTTGTCCGATTCTTCGGGGGAGGTGGTGTAGGTGAACGTGGCCGTGTGGTCCCGGTCCCAAAGATTGCTGTGCTGCCCGCCGAGGGTGAGGCGCGTGCGGCCCGTGTCCGCCTGGCCGATGTTGTTGAGTTGCGTGAATACCGTCCAGGGGCGCTGGTCGTGAACTTCCAGTTCCGTGTCGACCGTGTCGGGCTTCTTGCTTTCCCGGAGGGTCAGGGTGAGGTGGCGCGCCGGTTGCTGGTTGCCCAGCGCCAGGGTGCGCGACAGGCGGCGCATGTCGGGCACGGTTCCCGGTTGCAGTTCCGGCACGGCGGCGCGGACGTTGTCCTCGGAGTGATGTTCCCGGCCGGCGACCTTGACTTCCCCGACCCGCGAGGCGGTGATGCGGATTGCGATGCGGCCGCCTTCCACCGTCTGCGGCGGCAGCGAGGCGTGGTGAAAGGTGTAACCTTCCCGCTGCAGCGCGGCGGTCAGTGCCTTGGCGGCTTCCAGCAGACGATCGATTCCGGCGTGCTCCCCCTTGAACGGCGCGAGGGCGCTTTGGGTTTCCGCCGCGTCGAGGGGATTTTCGCCATCGACCACGAATTCGGTGACGGTGAAGCGGGCGGGAGGCGGTGCGTCAGCCGCACGGACGAAGCCCGCCGGCAGGAAGCCAAGGAAAACCATGGCCCCCGCAAGCGCCTTTACTCGTTCACGCCCTCGGGTCTTCCGGAGCACATGTCCCCCGCTCAACGGATTGTTGTATTTTCGATAAATTGTTGTCTGAAATCTACTTTTCGGGGGGGAGGATGTCAAGCGAATTTCCGGCTTCCCCGGCGTTGGAATCCACTATTTGCAATTGCTGGCCGCGTTCAGCCGTGTGGTGTAGATTGAAATTAAGTTTTATTGCCTGAATTCATTGCCGCAGTGATTTTTTACCGCATTCGTGGAGGGATCCTTTAGGTCATGGGAAACATCTGGGGCCGCGAACTTTCCCGTGTGCTGGTCGCGCTGGCGCTTGTTTGGCTCGCCGGTGCGATGTTCGGGCATCCGCTTCCGGCATTCGTGCTGTTCCTGGCGGTTTACCTGCTCTCCCAGCTCCTTCATCTCAACCGCCTCTATCGCTGGCTGCGCGGCGGCGGCAGGTATCCGCCGTCCGGAAGTCCGGTTTGGGAAGAGGTTTTTTACCAGATTCATCTCCTGCGCCGGCGCAACAAGCGCCGCAAGAAACGCTTGATCCGCATCGTCGACCGGTTCCGCAGCGCCTTCGCGGCGCTTCCCGACGGGACGGTGGTGCTGAACGCCCAGAACCGCATCGAGTGGTTCAACGACGCCGCCGCGCGCCTGTTGGGGCTGAAATCCGTCGACGTGGACATGCAGATCGCCAATCTGGTGCGGCATCCGCACTTCGTCGAATTCATGCAGGACGCAGACGGGCAGCACACAGTGACCATCCCATCGCCGGTTCTGGCGAACGTGATGCTGGAAATCCGCCGGGTGCCTTACGGCGAGGACATGCATCTGCTCGTGGCCCAGGACGTGACCCAGTTGCGTTTCATGGAGCGGGTGCGCAGCGATTTCGTGGCCAACGTCTCCCATGAGTTGCGCACCCCGCTGACCGTCATGAAAGGCTATCTGGAAACCCTGACCGATTCCGGCGATCCCGCCCTGGACGCCCATGGCCGCGTGTTGCGGCGCCTGAGCGAGCAGACGGAACGGATGCGCCGGCTGGTGGACGATCTCTTGTGCCTGACCCGCATCGAATCTTCGCTGCAGCCTGCGGTTTCGCGTCGGGTCAACGTGGCTGCCCTACTGCGGGGCATTTGCGAGGACGCGGCGGTGACGGGCCGCGAACACGCCGCCATCGAATTGCAAGTGGAATCCGCAGCGGACGTGCTGGGCGACGAGCAGGACCTGCGCAGCGCCTTTTCCAACCTGATCGTCAACGCCGTGCGCCACACCCCGGCCGAAGGCCGGATCGCCGTGCGCTGGCGCGACGAAGCGCATGGCGGGGCGCGCGTGGGGGTCGAGGACACGGGGGAGGGGATTCCCGAGGAGCACATCCCCCGCCTTACGGAGCGCTTCTACCGCGTCGATTCCGGCGCGCGCGGCAAATCCGGCACCGGTCTGGGACTGGCCATCGTCAAGCACGTTCTGGTGCGGCACGACGCGGAACTCAAGATCGTCAGCCGGGTGGGGCAGGGCAGTTCCTTTTCCTGCCTGTTTCCGGCCGGGCGGGTGTTGCGCGCAAGCGTTGACACAGAATTGTCATAATTCATCCTTACCATGGGTCGGTCCTGGCACCGTCCGGGGAGCGGGCAGGCGCGCCAGTAACAAACAAACCACCAACCGTTAGGAGTGATCCATGAAGCAAGTGAAGAAGTGGCTGCCGCTGCTCGGCCTTACGGCGAGCCTCGTCGCCGGTGGCGTACAGGCCGGCGTGGATGCCAAGCTGCCCGAATACAAGAAGGCCAGCGGCGTATCCGGCAACCTGTCCAGCGTCGGCTCGGACACCCTGGCCAACCTGATGACCCTGTGGGCCGAAGATTTCAAGCGCGAATACCCCAACGTCAACATCCAGATTCAGGCCGCCGGTTCCTCCACCGCGCCGCCGGCATTGGCCGAAGGCACCGCCAACCTGGGGCCCATGAGCCGCAAGATGAAGGAAGAGGAAATCGAGGCTTTCGAAAAAAAGCACGGTTACAAGCCGACGGCCATCAAGGTGGCCATCGATGCCCTGGCGGTGTTCGTGCACAAGGACAATCCGGTGACCGGGCTGACCGTTCCCCAGGTGGACGCGATTTTCTCCAGCACCAGGAAGTGCAACGCCAAGGAAGACGTTACCCAATGGGGCCAGGTGGGCCTGAGCGGCGAATGGGCCAACCGCCCCATCCAGCTCTTCGGCCGTAACTCCGTGTCCGGCACTTACGGCTACTTCAAGGAACACGCCCTGTGCAAGGGCGACTTCAAGACCAACGTCAACGAGCAGCCCGGCTCGGCGTCGGTGGTGCAGTCGGTGAGCACCTCCCTGAACGCGGCGGGCTATTCCGGCGTGGGCTATAAGACTTCCAGCGTCAAGACGGTGCCCCTGGCGGCGAAGGAAGGCGAGCCGTTCGTGGACGCCACGGAAGAAAACGCCATCGCCGGCAAGTATCCCCTGGCCCGTTACCTGTACGTTTACGTCAACAAGCACCCCAACCAGCCGCTCGCGCCCCTGGAGGCCGAGTTCGTCAAGCTGGTGCTGTCCAAGCAGGGTCAGCAGGTGGTGGTGAAGGACGGCTACATCCCGCTGCCCGCCGCGGTGGTGCAGAAGGAACTGAAGGCGCTGGAATAATTCCGGCCAACCTTTGACAATAACGCGCTTCGGCCTTTCGACAGGACGAGGCGCGAACCGGAATCGGCCGGTTGCGTTCGTCGCGGGTCTGTCGATGGCCCTGAACGCAACCGGATTCGATGACCATCCGATCTCTACCCATTTCCTCCAAGGCCCTGTCCGGCCTTGAATTCTACCTGCCCCGCCCGGCATGAAGCCCGAACGGCAGGTTTTCGGCGACGGCGCAGAGCTGTCGCAACATACCCCCATGATGCGCCAATATCTGGGCTTCAAGGCCCAGCATCCGGAGCGCCTGTTGTTCTACCGCATGGGGGACTTCTACGAGCTGTTTTTCGATGACGCGCGCAAGGCGGCGCGGCTGCTCGACATTACCCTGACCCATCGCGGCGAGTCGGCGGGGGAGCGCATCCCCATGGCCGGCATTCCCTACCACGCCCTGGACAATTACCTGGCACGGCTGATCCGCCTGGGCGAGTCGGTGGTGATCTGCGAACAGGTGGGCGACCCGGCCAAGTCCAAGGGCCCC
>DATDOO010000210.1:0-15382 GCA_035293245.1 Methylococcaceae bacterium | reverse complement strand
ATTGATCAATTCGAGTTTCCTGACATTCCTTGCGAATATCCTTTGGTATGGGTTCCGTCACATACGGCACACATGATTTGCCAGAGCATGGGAAAGCGGTTGTGCAACTCGCACGAATGGGAGGGCGCATGCGCCGGAAATCTTGAGCCCATTTCAAGCTATCGATTTGATATCGCCAACGAAAACGCGCGCAGAAGTGCCATAAATTCACACCGGGAGAAAGTTTGGGCTTTCCAGTCTCAGGCCGAATTTTCCAGCCTAACCGATTCGACTTCCCTTTGTGGAATCTTTAGCCCGAGAGATCAGGACATTTTGGCAGAAACTGTCGACAACATTTCATTAACGTCTATTGCCGGATTATCCAAGAATTGCGCCCCTGACAAATCCGCCTATAAAACCTGTGGAACGAATACGTGGCCATCAGGGTTTAAATATCGTTGCAAAAGCAGCAACGACGTTTATGACTTGCATGGAAACGTTGCCGAAGTCGTGAACTTACCCACAAATGCCGGAAACGTGGCCACGGGCGATATTACCGGGTTTACAGAGAGAAAAGGCTCTTTCTTTGTCGATCGCTCGAATATAAAAGATTCCAACGGAGAACCTCGATATCCCGATGATTGTAAAGTGCGACAGCCGTATGAACATAAAAAAGAAGTCAAATACGATACAGGCCATTCCTTCTATCAGGAAGGATTTCGATGCTGTAAAGACATCCCATAAAACATATCGGCCCGCCAGCCGGCTCGCCCTGATGGTATTTTCCATTGGGCTTGCCGCATCCGTTTATGCTGCCGACGCAGAACCACAACCATCTGTAGCTGAAAATCCGTGCAATATTTCGGATCCTGGTTTTGGCATCTACGATTCATGGGGTCACAACGTGATCCTCGGGCAGATACTCATGCCCCACCGCGGAGGTCTCACCTCGAAAAATGAATTCGACGTAATCATTCATTTTCATGGGAGCGATGCCATTCGGAAAACGCTTGTCCCGGCTGCACGCGGCGTGTTCGTGGTGGGGGTCGATTTGGGGGTCGGATCGGGGGCGTATCAACGCGCCTTCTTATCTCCGCATGTTTTTCCGGAACTTCTCGATAGCATCGAGAACGCCGTGGCCGAACATGCGCACGTGGCGCACGCGCATATCCGGAAGTTAGGCCTCTCCGGCTGGAGTGCAGGATACGGGGCCATCAGGGAAATTTTGCGGCAAGACGCCAGCGCGAGGGTGGACAGCGTGGCGCTGATCGACGGTCTGCATGCGGACTACGACGAAACGGACATATCGGGCATGCAAACCGAGCAGCTCGCGCCTTTTGTGCGATTTGCAAAGCGCGCCGCCAGGGGAAACAAGTTCATGTTCGTCAGCCACTCGAACATCGTTCCTCCCGGCTACGCGTCCACTACCGAGACGGCGCACTACCTTGTCAAAACCCTGCGCGGAAAAATTCTCCGGTCATCTGGTCATGATGGCCTTTATTTATCACGCTACGAACAAGCAAAAATCGGCAAATTCCTGATGCGCGGCTATCTTGGCGACGGCAAGTCCGATCACTGCGCAGAAATTGGCGTCATGCCCGGCGTGGTGGCCACACTTGAAAAACGGTGGAAAACACCGAGGGGGAAAGGCGCGATACCCACGCGCGCCGCATTGACCCCATAGCGCCGATAAACCCGATCAGGGCGTCGTCACCCCACCCACACATCCTGGGCTTGGAGATTGGGCGCACCTTCCAGCAGCGCAATCTGTACGGCAGCGGATGTTCCCGAACCATCGGCATCGTAGTAAAGAGCGCCGGTGGACTCGTCGTAAAGGATGCGGTCGTCGTTTTCCAAAGCGCTACTGCCGAGTTGGAAACGCGCATCGTCCGCAGCAAAGGGAGCCGGCGTCGTCAGCGTACCCGTACCTGTAAGGGCGTTGAACACGGCATCGTCGAACAGGATGCGATCCTCGCCGGAGACGAAATCCGCGATGTGATCGGGATGGGCCGGATCGGGCGCGGTGTCGAAGCGGAACAGGTCCTCGCCTTGGCCCCCGATGAGGGTGTCCTTGCCCAGACCGCCGGAGAGGGTATCGTCGCCCGCGCCGCCGTCGAGTTGGTTGCCGCGCCGGCTGCCCGTGAGGATGTCGTTGTAGGCGCTGCCGACCAGGTGCTCGATGCTGCGCAGCGTGTCGGTTCCCGCACCGCCGGTGTCCTGCGCCCGGGCATAACTCAGGCGCACGGTCACCGGCCCCGCGCTGTCGGAGTAATCCGCCGTGTCCTGGCCCATGCCGCCCGCCAGCGTGTCGTTGCCTTCCCCGCCCACCAGGGTGTCACCGCCCGCGCCGCCTAACAGCCAGTTGTCGCCGGAGTTGCCGGTCATCTGATTGGCGAGGCTGTTGCCGGTGCCGTTCAGGTTTCCGCTCCCGGTGAGGCTCAGGTTTTCCAGGTTCTTGCCCAGCTTGAAGCTGATGCTGGCCTCCACCGTATCGATACCGGCGCTGCCATCCTCAAATATTTTGTCGCTCTTGTTGTTCACCGTATAAGTGTCGTCGCCCGCGCCGCCTTGCATGGTGTCGGCGCCCACGCCTCCCTCGATGAAGTCATGGCCACCGCTACCCATAAAACTTGCGCCGCCGCTTACGCCGATTTGCACCCCCAACGCCGCTAACTGGCTTGTGTTGAAAGTACCAGTCAGGTCGATGGTAATGTCCGCACCCGCGATAGTGTCCGTGCCGATGAATAGCCGAGTAATGCCACCGGAATTTGCTAGTTGAATCTGGTCGGCGAGAACGCCGCTTCCATCGCCAAGGGCGATGGCCGTGGCAAAATTCGCACCGCCGATTTTTATGACATCGCCAACCGATAAATCGGTAATGCAGTCAGTGCCATTGCTGGAGACCGCATACGCGAATGCATCGTAGCCCCAGCCACCGGTTAGCGTGTCGTCCCCCGCTCCGCCGGTCAGCGTATCGTAACCATTGCCACCAACAAGAATATTAGCGTTGGCGTTGCCGGTGAGCGTGTCGTTGTATGCGCTGCCGGTGAGGTTTTCGATGTTGAGCAGGGTATCCGTTCCGGCGCCCAGGGTGTTCTGGGCCGTGTTCACGCCCAGATCGACGCTCACGGCCGCCAACGCCGAGGCGTAAGAAGCAACATCGTTGCCCGCGCCACCGTCGATCGTATCGTTGCCATTGCCGCCATCGAGGATATTGGCGTTGGCATTACCAGTGAGGACATCGTTGTAAGCGCTGCCGGTGAGGTTTTCGATGTTGAGCAGGGTGTCCGTTCCAGCCCCCAGCGTGTTCTGGGCCGCATTCAAACCCAGATTGACGTTCACCGCCGCCGACGCTGAGGCGTAAGCAGCAACATCGTTGCCCGAGCCGCCGTCGATGGTATCGTTACCCAGACCGCCCTCGACCGTATCATCGCCGGAACCGCCGTCGATCAAATCGTTGCCCCCGCCCGCCGAAACCTGATCGTTGCCCGCGCCGGTGATAAACCTGTCGTTCGTCAATACGCCTGTGTTGAATAGAATGTCGTTACCCGATCCGGTTGCCAGCAGCAGCCGCTCCATACCGCTCACCGTGACGCCGTTCAGCGTCACCGCCTGGCCGTCGTTGTCCCATGCCACCGCCGCCGTCCAGCCCGACCAGTCGGCGTAGTATGTATCCATACCGCTGCCACCGACGTAATTGTTTCCAGCACCCTGAGCGATAATCAAATCGCTAAAATTGCTATCAATGCCTGTGATATTGACATTCTCAATATTGCGGTAATCGGTGTAACTGCGGTATCTCTGAGAACCATCCCAGTAAAAACGTGCTTCAACCCGGATGCTGGACGCGTTGGCCAACGCCGTATGGATTTGGTCATAAGAAGACCCTGCATTGCTAGAAAGCCAATTGCCACCCGCATCAAACATCGAATAGCTTACAAAATGCTGTGTGACGCTGTTATCAATCGCGCTGAAATCAACCGTAAGGGTGTCGTTGCCGCTCCCCCCGTCCACCGAGTCAAAACCATAACCCGTGTTGCGGATCACGTCATCGCCCGAGCCGGCATTTACGGTATCACTGCCGTCGCCCGCATCGATAACGTCGTTACCCTGGGCGGTGTTTATCGTGTCGTTACCGTCACCTGCATAGACGGTGTCGTTGCCCGCCAAGCCGTAGATGATGTCGTTTCCGGCATAGCCGTAGATGGTGTTGTCGCCATCGTCGGCGAAGACATAAGGGTTGTAGCTGCTGCTGCGGTATTCGGCCTGGGTCTGGCCGGAACCCGCGCCTGGAAATCCCACGTCGCCACTGTCTGAGGTTTGTTGCAGGGTTTGCTGGGTTTTCGACGCCAAGGCGCTTGCCGTAATTTCGTCGCCCCTTTTGATGCTCATCAAATCCAGAATGCCATCCATCTGGTGGAAGACGTAAGTCGTCAAAAAACCCGTGACCGCGTCCGCGAGAAACCCGAGGTTGAACTGATCCAGGGCGAAGTGGGCCACCTGGGTGGATGTCTGGATAACAAACTCCTCAGTGGTGGCGTAAGCAAAAAAATCCAATTGCTCCGTCCCGCCGATGTGATCGCCAATCCAGCCGGAAACCAAGGAGTGGTCAACGAGGTAGTTGGTAAACCCCGAAGCGGGGCCTTGGTTGATGGCAATATCCGGGTAACCGGTATATCCGGTTCCGAGATTCGCGGCCCACGTCCCAAATTCCGTGGAATTGATAAGGTTCCCAGCCCCGCCCGGGTCGAACGTGGCTCCGTCAAAGCCGAACATCTGCGCCGCCACTTGGGCCAAGGCGCCTCCTAACGAGTGGCCGGTCACGGAAATATGCTTGCCGGAATTATGCGCCAGTACCATGTCGGCAAATTTGATGGCTTCGTCGAATTCCGCGTCCCAGGCCGCCAGGGGATTGGCGATAGCCAGGTCGGCGCTGACGTCTGTAGAACCAATGCGCTCAGTGCCCCTATAGGCGATGACGATCCTGTCATCTTTTTGGAACGCAACGGCGAAGAATTCGCCCTCCCGTCGAGTATCCAACACTTCCCAGCCCGCGACGCTTTGCGGATTGTCGTTGTAAGCCTCTTTGGCCATCAGCGCCAAGTCGTAATCGTCCGTGTAATTCAGCACGTGGCTGTAATCTTGCTGCGCTTCCTCCGACAACGCCTGGCCTGCCTCGATCACGCCCGTCGACGCTTCCAACACCCAATCCCCGCCCAGACTGCCGGCGCCGGTGAGGTCAGTGGAAGCGGCGATGTCCGCTCCGGTCAGGCGGGAAAGATCATTGAGGAATGCGATGCCTTCCTCCCCTTGCGCCACGTTACAGCCATAGAGCAGCAAATCGCCCGTGTCAGTAAGGGCGCTGCCGATGACGGCGAGTTCCGTTTGGTATTGGTCCAGGTTGTCCTGGGTAAGCGTCAGGCTACCCAGTTGCAGTTCTCCACTGGAGCCGTGGGAATAAATGTGGATGGCGTCGTAGGTCGTTGGGGTTTCGCCCTCACCCAAACCCTCTCCTGGAGGGAGAGGGCTTTCCGGATCGGAGGATCGGGAGGAAAGATACGCCGCAATCTGCTCAAGTCCGTCCTGAGTCGGATCGAGCAGGACGACTTCGACGTCGGAGCCGAATCCGGCCAGCAGAATTTCCCACCCGGCCAGGGCGGTATCGAGAAAGACAAGTTCGCGGCGAGTGTCCATGGCGTGGTCCTTGTTCTGGTGGGCCGATGCGGGCGGGCGAGAAAACCGGGGCATAAACAACCCCGCTCCGCTCAATGGCTCAGCCATTGTCACAAGGATCGCGGGTCTGTCAATCGTCCATTTGTATTAATTTCAATGGTTTGTAGGAGTATTCCCACAAACCGATCAGGGTGAGTCCCTCGGGACTGGCCAGAATTTGGGCCGAAGATGGAAGAAGTGCGTCGGTCAAATGATCTATAGATGAGCATGGGTTGTTGACCGGCGAACCGGCGACGCCGAATTGCTGGAGCTTGGCGAAGTTGAACGCATACCGATTCTCTCGCCAACTTGTGCTAACGTGCTTTGGTGCATTATCACCAACCAGGGTTTCAGCCATGCCTCGAATCACCATTACCCTCAGTAACGAGCGCTATCAGGCGCTTAAGGAAGCGGCAGCCAAGCGACGCAAGAGCTTGGTGACCGTCATCGACGAAAGCCTGGACTTTTACGGCATCAAGTCCGAACAGACGGCTGCCGACCTAGTGGCCAAGGCTCGCTGTAACGCCGGCCTGGGGGCCGATGACGCCATGGCGCTGGCCGTGGAGGAAACGCGCGCGGAAAGGCAGGGTGCATGACGCACCGGGTTGCAGTGATCGACACCAATGTCGTCGTCAGCGGATTGATCTCCAAAGAGGGGGACTCACCGGCCGCCCGGATTCTCGACGGCATGTTCGGGGTGAAATTCCCTTACCTGCTCTCCTCGGAGCTGTTGGTTGAATACCGCGATGTTTTGCTGCGACCCAGGATCGGCAAGCTGCACAGGCTGAAGCCGGAGGAAATCGATCGGATTCTTCAGGAAACGGAAATCCCGGGAACTCTAAGGGCCGGGTAATAGCGAAGAGATTCTGCCCGCTCACGGCGCTTCGGCTACAAAGACCGCCCGCTGGGGCGCCGGATAGCCTTCACACGTCTTGCCGGGGTCGGCGGGGTCGAGATAATCCGCCAGGGACTGGAAGCGCATCCAATCCGTGGCGCGCTGCTCATCTGGGGTGGTGCGGCTGACGCCGGCCAAGCGGATGTTGCGGTAGCCGCAGCGTTTCAGCCAGGCGGCCAATGTCTCCGTGCTCGGGATGAACCAGACGTTGCGCATCTGGGCGTAACGGTCCTCGGGGAGCAGCACCTGCCCTGCCCCGCCGTCGATGACCAGCGTCTCCAGCACCAGTTCGCCGCTGGGCTTGAGGCAATCCTTCAATTCCAGCAGATGATCCAGCGGCGAGCGGCGGTGGTAAAGAACGCCCATGGAGAACACCGTGTCGAAGGCGCGCAAGTTCGGCGGCAGGTCTTCGATCCCGCAGGGCAGGACTTCGATGGGGTGATCGCCGGCAAAGTGGCGGATGGCACGGAACTGCATGACAAAGAGCAGGGTCGGGTCGATGCCGATGGCCCGCCGCGCGCCCTGCCCCAACATCCGCCACAGGTAATAGCCGTTGCCGCAGCCCACATCCAGCACCGTTTTCCCCGCCAATGGCGCGATATGCGGTTCCAGGCGCGCCCATTTCCAGTCCGAGCGCCATTCGCTGTCGATGACGACGCCGTGTACGTCGAATGGCCCCTTGCGCCAGGGATGCAGTTGCTGCAGCAAGGTTTCGATTTGCGCGCGCGTCTCCGGATCGCACGCCTCGCCGATTCGCACCCGGGGCGCGTTCAGTTCCAGCGTTTGCGCCGGGATGTGCGGGAGGGCATCGAGAACCTCTTGCCAGCGGGGATAGTCGCCGTGCCGCTCGGCGCAGGTTTTTTCCAGGAGCGACGGCCAGTGCCGGGCCCACTCGTCCAGGCACGGCGAATCGGCAAACGGGATTATCCCTGGCACGGCTGTTGTCCGCTGAAATCGCATTGTTTCAAGCGCTCGCGGCGTGCATGCAGGGGCGAATCTGTTCGCCTATGAACCCTGGAAAAGGCGAATAAATTCGCCCCCACAATGGCATCAACCGCATTTTTGGGGTTCATGTCAGAGCGATCAGAGAGGCGAAGTTGAAATACTGGAACCAGACTTCGCTGCTGGCGAAACCGGCTCGGCGGAGCCGCGACTTGTGTTGCTCCAGGGTTTCCGGAATCAGCACGTTCTCCAGGGCGGTGCGTTTCTGGCTGATTTCCAGCGCGGAATAACCTTGCGCCTGCTTGAAGGCGTGGTGCATCTCCACGTGCAGCGCCTGCTGGCGCGGATCGGCGAAGGCGAGTTTTTCCGAGAGGATCAACACCCCGCCCGGCAGCAGGCCTTCATGGATGCGTGCCAGGAGCGGCAGTCGTTCGTCCGACGGCAGGAATTGCAGGGTGAAATTCAGCACCACCACCGAGGCCCGCTCGATGGGGACTTCGCGGATGTCGCGCTGCACGATCTCCACGGGGATACCCAGCGTGCATTCCACGTTGGCGCGGCAGCGCTCGAGCATCGGCGCGGAGTTGTCGACGGCGAGAATGCGCGCGCCGGGCCGATCGACCCGCGCGCGCATGGCCAGCGTCGCCGCGCCCAGCGAGCAGCCCAAGTCGTACAGAGTGCTGTCCGGCTGGGCGAAGCGCTCCGCTAAAAGGCTTATGGCCGAAAGGATGGCGGCGTAGCCGGGGACGGAGCGGCGGATCATGTCGTCGAATACCCCCGCCACCCGTTCGTCGAAGGCAAAGCCGGCGACGGGCCCGAGCGGCGAGGCGTAAAGGGTGTCTTTCGGAGCGGTCATGGGCATAGATGCGATAAACTTATCACGATGTTCCTCGTTTTCGCTTTCCGGGATTCTTGTAGGGGCGAACTTATTCGCCTCCTGCTGGCTCTGATTTGTTGGGTTACGCGGAGGACCGCTAACCCAACCTACACCAATGGCTTCCCTTGTCCCAGTCCATGACCGAACCAACGCTGATCTTCGACCGTGAACTGATCCGGCGCTACGACCGGCAAGGACCGCGCTACACCTCCTATCCCACGGCGGTGCAGTTCACCGAGACTTTCGGCAACGCGCAATACCTCCAGCACGCCGGCCAAAGCAATCAGGGCGCCAATCCTTCCCCGCTGTCGCTGTACTTCCACATCCCGTTCTGCGCCACGATTTGCTTCTATTGCGCCTGCAACAAGATCGTCACCAAGAATCCGGCCCATACCGTCAAGTACCTGGCCAGCCTGTTCCGGGAAATCGAAACCCAAGGTCGTTTGTTCGACCGCAGCCGGCCGGTGGAGCAGTTGCACTGGGGCGGCGGCAGCCCGACCTTCCTGAGCCCGGAGCAGATGCAACAGCTCATGGACAAAACCCGCCAGCACTTTTCCCTGCATGAGGACGACGAAGGCGAGTATTCCATCGAAATCGACCCGCGCACCATCGACGCGGCAGGCATCGGGTTCCTGCGCCGCTTGGGTTTCAACCGCATCAGCCTGGGCGTGCAGGACTTCGATGCGGCCGTGCAGCGCGCGGTCAACCGCCTGCAGAGCGAACAAGAGACCCTGGAAATCATCGCGGCGGCGCGGCAGAGCGCTTTCAAATCCGTCAGCGTCGACCTGATCTACGGTCTGCCCCTCCAGAGCGTGGCCGGTTTCGAGCGCACCCTGGACAAGGTCATCGCCGCCAGTCCGGACCGGATTTCCCTGTTCAACTACGCCCATCTGCCGCAGCTATTCAAGACCCAGCGGCAGATCGACGAAACCACCCTGCCCTCGGCGGAAGAAAAACTGCGGATTCTGCAGCATGCCATCGAGCAGCTCTCCCGCGCCGGCTACGTTTATATCGGCATGGATCACTTCGCCAAGCCGGAAGACGAACTGGCCATAGCCCAGCGGGAAGGCACGCTGTCGCGCAATTTCCAGGGCTACGCCACCCGCGGCCATTGCGACATCGTCGGCATGGGCGTGAGCAGCATCGGCCGGGTGGGCAACAGCTACAGCCAGAACGAAAGGGAAATCGACGATTACCAGCGGCGCGTCGACAGCGAAGGGCTTGCCGTTTTCCGCGGCATCACCCTGACCCCGGACGATGAGTTGCGACGTGCGGTAATCAACCAGTTGATCTGCCATTTCGAACTCAACCCGGCCGATTTCGAAGCCCGCTACCGCATCGACTTCGCCGTTTATTTCGCCCTGGAATTACGGGAACTGGCCGTTATGCAAGCAGACGGCCTGCTGGCCGTCGATGCGAATGGCATTCGCGTCCTGCCGCCGGGAAGGCTGTTGATCCGCAATATCTGCATGGTGTTCGACAGTTATCTGCGGGTGGGATCGAACGAGAAGGCGCGCTTTTCCAAAGTGATCTGAAATCGGAAGTCCTAGTCATGACGGCCCCCGACATCGAATCAGTCAAAAGCTACTTGATGGATTTGCAGGACCGCATCTGCCGGGAACTGGAAGGCGAGGAACCCACCGGGACGCGTTTCCGCGAAGATCAGTGGCGGCATGAAAACGGTGGCGGCGGGTGTACCCGCGTGCTCAACGGCGAGATTTTCGAACAGGCCGGCGTGAATTTTTCCCATGTACGCGGGCAATCCCTCCCCCCGTCAGCGACCCAGAGCCGACCCGAACTCGCCGGACGCGGCTTCCAGGCCACGGGGGTGTCCCTGGTCGTCCATCCGCGCAATCCTTATGTGCCCACGTCCCACGCCAACTTGCGGCTGTTCGTCGCGGAGAAGGCGGGCGAAGCGCCCGTGTGGTGGTTCGGGGGCGGTTTCGACCTGACGCCGTATTACCCATTCGAGGAAGATGCCATCCTTTGGCATCGCAAGGCGCGGGAGGCGTGCGAGGGCTTCGGCCCCGACGTTTATCCGCGCTTCAAGGCGTGGTGCGACGCGTATTTCTTCCTCAAGCACCGCAACGAAACGCGCGGCGTCGGCGGGTTATTTTTCGACGATCTGAACGCGTGGGATTTCGAAACCTGTTTTGCCTTCCTGCGCAGCATAGGGGAGCATTATCTCGCCGCCTATCTGCCCATTGTCCGCAAACGCAAGAGCACGCCGTACGGCGAGCGGGAACGCGAGTTCCAGCTTTACCGCCGGGGACGCTACGTGGAATTCAATCTGATTTACGACCGGGGGACGATCTTTGGTCTGCAATCGGGAGGGCGGACCGAGTCGATTCTCATGTCCCTGCCGCCTGTGGTGCATTGGCGCTATGACTGGAAGCCCGAAGCGGCCAGCGCCGAGGAAAATCTCTACACGAACTATCTCAAACCGAGAGACTGGCTCGCCTGAACCGGTCTCTCGGTTTCGGTGCTACCCAGGTCAGGCGCCGGGAGCCTTGGTTTCCGCCTTGAGCGGTTCTTTCAGGGCGGTGCTGTTGCGCTTGGCGATCCGGTCGATCACGCCGTCGAGAGAGCCGGTCTGGGTGATTTCCTGGCCGAACTCGGTGCGGTAGTTCTGCAGCAGGCTGATGCCTTCGATCAGCACGTCATAGACTTTCCACATACCGCCGCTGTTGATCATGCGGTAATCGACCGCGGAAGGCTGCGCGCCTTCCTGAAGAATTTCCGTCTTGACCAGCACCTTGTTGCTTTCGCCATCCGCCAGCATGGGCAAGTAGCGGATTTTCCAGTTGGCGTATTCGGTGAAGGCCGTCGTGTAGGTGCGCACCAGCAGGGTACGGAATTCTTTCTTGAAACGGTCCTTCTGCACGGGCGTCGCCGTCTTCCAGTGCTTGCCCAGGGCCAGAGCGGACACACGGTCGAAATCCACGGAAGGCTCGATGGTGTGGTCGACGAATTGAGTGGCCTTTACGAAGTCCCGCTTGTATTCGTCTTTTTGCAGTTCCCTTTGCAAAGTGTCCGAGGTGGACTGAACGACCAGCTGCGCCGGCGTCAGCGCTTCCGCCTGTCCTGCCAGGCTCCAGGCGGCCAGTATCACGCCCAGGCAAAGCCGCATGAACAGAGTTGAAGTCAGGTGTTGAAACTTCATTTGTTGTGCACTCCCATGTCCTAAATGTTGTACCGTTTCAGCGCCCTCCGCCGGAATTCGGCGGATAAGGTAGGATGACTGTTATGCGAAGCCCTGTTGTGCCTCTTATGCAAACCATTACAAATTCTATCACAGCTTACCCGTACATCCGTCCACGCCGTATGCGGCGCGACGATTTCAGCCGCCGCCTCATGCGCGAGCACGCCGTGACCGTGGGCGACCTGATCCAGCCGCTCTTCGTTCTCGAAGGCGCGGGCCGCCGCGAGCCGGTGGGCTCCATGCCCGGCGTGGAGCGTTTCAGCCTCGACCTGCTGGTGGAACAAGCAAGAGAAATACACCGGCTGGGCATTCCCGCCGTCGCGCTGTTCCCGGTCACGCCGCCGGAAAAAAAGACTCCGGACGCGCGCGAAGCCTGGAACCCGGACGGCTTGGCCCAGCGCGCCGTGCGCGCCTTGAAGCAGGCCGTTCCCGAGCTGGGCGTCGTCACCGACGTGGCGCTCGACCCCTTCACCACCCACGGCCAGGACGGCCTGATCGACGAGACCGGCTATGTGATCAACGACGCCACCGTGGAAGTCCTGGTCAACCAGGCGCTGTCCCACACCGAAGCGGGAGCCGACATCGTCGCGCCCTCCGACATGATGGATGGGCGCGTCGGCGCCATTCGCGGAGCGCTGGAAGCAGGGGGACACGTCCACACCCGCATCCTGGCCTATTCCGCCAAATACGCCTCCGCGTTTTATGGGCCGTTCCGCGACGCGGTGGGTTCGGCCGCCAATCTGGGCAAGGGCGGCAAGCACAGCTACCAGATGGACCCCGCCAATTCGGACGAGGCGCTGCGGGAGGTGGAGATGGACATCGCGGAGGGCGCGGACATGGTGATGATCAAGCCGGGGCTGCCCTATCTGGACATCGTCCGGCGGGTGAAAGAGCGTTTCGGCATGCCGACTTTCGTCTACCAGGTCAGCGGCGAATACGCCATGCTCAAGGCCGCCGCCCTGAACGGCTGGCTGGACGAGCGCGCCACGGTGCTCGAATCCCTGCTGGCCTTCAAGCGCGCCGGCGCGGACGCCATCCTGACTTACTACGCGAAAGACGCGGCGCGTTGGCTGAACGATGACCGCTAAAGTGCATTGACGCTCCGCCGGATTGCCGCTTAAATCCGCCAGACTCTTAATAGCAACTTTGCGGAGTACCCACCATGAGTGCCGATTCTCCCGCACCGACCCCGGTCACTTCGGAAGACGACAAACCCAACATGGCGATCGACGAGATCATTCTGGTCGCCATGGTGATTTTGTCGCTGATCGGCGTCGGCATCATCCGTTTTTATCCGCAGGACGCCTTCATCTACTGGCTGGCCATGAACTTTGTCTTCGGGCTCGCGGCGATGATCGCCGGACGGTCGCAAGCGCTGGAAAAGGGCCATGTGCGCGGGCATCTGATCAAGGAACTCCTGGTCGTGCAATCGCTGCACTGGCTCGGTTCGCTATCGGCCGTTTTCGGCGCGTTCATCCTGCTGCAATACGGCCGCATGAATTCGGAAACCGCCGGCTTGGTCATCCTGCTCATCCTGGGCCTTGCCACGTTCCTGGACGGCATCCGCATCGGCTGGCGCTTCAGCCTGGCCGGTATCTACCTCGGGACCACGGCGATCATCGCCACGGTGGTGGAGAACTTCATGCCCTGGCAGATCGGCATCGGTTTCATCCTGATCGCCTTGACCTCCGTCCCGATGAAGCTGCTGCGCCGATTGGCGGGGCGCTCCTGAAGCATGGACCGATACGCCGTTTTCGGCCACCCGATCGGCCACAGCCAATCGCCCAGGATCCACGCCCTGTTCGCAGCCCAGACCGGACAGGCCATCGAGTACTGCGCGCAGGACGTGCCCGCCGAGCTTTTCGAGAACGCGGTGCGGGAATTTTTTGCCGCCGGCGGCAAGGGACTGAACTGCACCGTGCCGCTCAAGGAACTGGCCTGGCGCTACGCGGCAAAAAAAAGCCAGCGCGCCGAGCGGGCGCGGGCGGTCAATACCCTGGCCCTGCAAGCCAACGGCACACTGTTCGGCGACAACACCGACGGTGCCGGCCTGTTGCGCGATCTTTCGGGCAACCTGGGTCTTGAGCTGACGAACCGGCGGATCCTCGTGCTCGGAGCGGGCGGGGCGACGCGCGGCATCCTGCAACCCTTGCTGGAAGCAAGACCGGCCTGCCTGTTCATCGCCAACCGCACGGCGGCAAAGGCGAGTCTGCTGGCCGACGAGTTCGCCTTGCTCGGCCCGGTGAGCGGCGGGGGTTTCGACGCGCTGGCGGGACGGAGCTTCGACTTGCTGCTCAACGCCACCCCCGCCAGCCTGAGCGGCGAATTACCGCCGCTGGCGAACGATCTGCTGCTTCCCGAGGCCGTCTGTTACGACCTGGCTTACGGTCGCGAGCCCACGCCCTTCGTGCGCTGGGGCGAGTCCCACGGTGCGCGGCTCAGCGTCGACGGGTTGGGCATGCTGGTGGAGCAGGCGGCGGAAGCTTTCCGGCTGTGGCGCGGCATCATGCCGGACACCCAGCCGGTCATCGATCGACTGATCCGGGAACGATCCCGGTAAAACCTCAACTGCGGCCTGTCCGCGGGCGGATGCGCACGAGCACCTGCCGCGCCGGCGGGAATTCTTCCGAACGTACGGCTTCCAGCAGCTTTTCGCGGAAAAAGCGAATCTGGGCGCCATACGCGGCGCTGCTTACATAAACGATGAGTTGTCCCCGGTCGTTGACGACGCAGTCGCTGCATTGCTCTGCCAGCGGTTCGGGTAAAACCGAGCGGATACGCTCCAGAATTCTCGCATGCAGAGCCAGACGCCTCAGGAGAGTGGCCGGAAGCGCCTGTTCCAGAATCGTGCCGATGGGGTGCCGGTTCATGCGCGCATGGGCAGGTGCGGGGCTGGGCTGTGATAAAATTTACGATTTATGCCGGTCAACCGCCTGTAATCATCCGCGACGCGGGACAAGGCGGGATGAGGGCGGACACTTACAAGATACGGACACGACACGATGTTAGGCAAATTGTTCAAGGCGGTCATCGGCAGCCGCAACGACCGGATTCTCAGAAAAAAGAAAAAGCTGGTCAAGAAAATCAATGCCCTGGAACCCAAAATCCAGGCTTTGAGCGATGAGCAGCTGGCCGGCAAGACCGTCGAGTTCCGTGCACGCCTGCAACAGGGCGATACCCTCGCCCAGATTCTGCCGGAAGCCTTCGCCACCGTGCGCGAAGCCGGGCGGCGCGTGCTGGGCATGCGGCACTTCGACGTGCAGCTCATCGGCGGCATGGTGCTTAACGACGGCAAGATTGCGGAAATGAAGACCGGCGAAGGCAAGACGCTGGTCGCCACCCTGGCCGCCTACCTGAACGCTTTGCCCGGCAAGGGCGTACACGTGGTCACCGTCAACGACTATCTGGCCCGCCGCGACGCTGCCTGGATGGGCAAGGTCTACGGCTTTCTCGGCATGACCACCGGCGTGATCGTCAGCGGCCTGGACCAGGAAGAGCGCCGCGCCGCCTACGCCGCCGACATCACTTACGGCACCAACAACGAATTCGGCTTCGACTACCTGCGCGACAACATGGCCTTCAGCCTGGAGCAGAAGGCGCAGCGCGGGCATTTCTTCGCCATCGTGGACGAAGTGGACTCGATCCTGATCGACGAGGCGCGCACCCCGCTCATCATTTCCGGCGCCACCGAGAACCGCACCGAGATGTATCAGCGCGTCGATGTCCTGATGCCCTACCTGGACAAGCAGAAGGAAAAGGACGGCCCGGGCGACTA
>DATDOO010000209.1:0-6724 GCA_035293245.1 Methylococcaceae bacterium | reverse complement strand
GGGGTCCATGTCCACCAGCAGCGTGCGGAAGCCCCAGCCGGACAGCAGGCTGCCCAGGGTGACGACCGTGGTGGTCTTCCCCACCCCGCCCTTCTGGTTGGAAACGCTCCAGATCTTCATGGATGACGCCACATCTTACGGCGGCGCGGCGCCGTTGAAGCCCGCCTTGAACAGGTCGGCCGCATCGTTCAGCGAACGGCCGTGGCGGGCCATGCTCGCCGGCAACAGAACCACCACCACCCGCCGGTTGCGGTAACGCCCGTCCTCGGCCTTGTTGTCGCCGATGGGCTGGTACTCGCCGTAGCCCAGCGCCGCCATGCGCCGCGGATCGACCCCCTGCCGGCCGAATTCGTGCACCACGCTGGCGGCGCGCGCGGCGGACAGCTCCCAATTGGATGGAAACTGCAGGGTGCTGATGGGCTTGTCGTCCGTATGGCCTTCCACGTGGATTTCGTAAGGTGCGGTGCGAATCTCCGCCGCCAGTTTCTCCACGACGGGACGGGCTTCCGGCGACAGCACCGCGCTGCCGCTGGCGAACAGGAGCGCGCTTTTCATGTCGATCTCGATCCAGTCGCCTTCCCGGTTGACCGAAATCAGATCCTGCACGATGTATTCGCTCAGCGTTTCCTTGAGGCGCTCGCCGAGTTGGTCCAGCGGTTTTTTCTGCTCCTGCCCGCCTTCCAGCAGACCGTCGCCGCCGCCTTCCCGCGTGTTCTCCACCTTGTGCTGTCCTTTCAGCAGGTCGATGCTGGTGCGCGTGACCTCCCCCACCTGGATGGGTTCGGCGCTGTCGCGCACGCCTTCGTTCTTCCGTTCGTTGGAAAATGCTTCGGCGAGGGTATCGGAGAGCACCCGGTACTTGCCTTCGTTGATGGAAGAAATGGCGTACATCACCACGAAGAACGCGAACAGCAGGGTGATGAAATCCGCATAGGAAACCAGCCAGCGCTCGTGGTTCTCATGTTCGTCCTCCTTACGCCGGCGCCGTTGCATAAGTTCTCACCCTTCCTGGATGAAGCCCTGCAGCTTGGATTCGATATTCTTGGGATTCTCGCCCTCGGCGATGGCGAGCAGTCCTTCGATGATCAGCTCCCGGCGCCGGGTGCGCGCCTGCACATGCGCCCTGAGCTTGCCGGCGATCGGGAGAAACAGCAGATTGGCCATGCCCACGCCGTAGATGGTCGCCACGAAAGCCGTGGCGATGCCGGCGCCCAGCTTGCTGGGGTCGGAGAGGTTCTGCATGACGTGAATCAGCCCCATCACCGCGCCGATGATGCCGATGGTGGGCGAATACCCGCCCATCGCCGCATACACTTGCGAGGCGTGCAAATCGCCCTGTTCGCCGATCGCCACTTCCACGTCCAGGTTGGCGCGCACCACCGCCGGTTCGTTGCCGTCCACCAGGAGTTGCAAGCCCTTGCGCAGGAAGAGGTCCGGCTCGTCGTCGATATGCTGTTCCAGGCCCAGGAGGCCGTCGCGCCGCGCCTGACTGCTCCAGTCGACGATTTTCTGGATCAGTTCCGGCAGGTCGAGGGACGGCGGAATCACCAGCCAGCGCAACAGGCCGATGGCGTGGCGGAAAGTGTGCCAGGGGGTCTGCAACAGCACTGCGCCGAGCGTCCCGCCGAAGACGATGACGATGGCCGGCCCGTTGGCCAGGGAATCGATGTGCCCGCCTTCCATCCAGTTGCCGCCGATGATCGCCAGCAGGCCGAGGAACAGGCCGCCTAGGGTCAGATAATCCATTCGCTTCATGTCAGCGCTCCCAACGCATCCGCCATTTCGTTCAGGTCGTAAACGGCGTCGGCCAAGCCGGCTTCGGCGATGGCCCTGGGCATGCCGTACACCGTGCAGCTCTCCTCGTCCTGGGCCCAGACGAAAGCGCCGTGTTCCTTGAGCCGCTTCGCCCCCATCCGCCCGTCCACTCCCATGCCGGTGAGCACCACGGCGAGAACCTTGGCGGGGAAGTGCCGGGCGATGGAGGTGAAGGTGATGTCGGCGCAGGGCCGGTACAGCTCGTCCGCCCCGCCCTCCCTGATCCGGAGCGATTTGACGGCTCCCTCGGACAACTCCATCTGGCAGCCGCCCGGCGCGAGGTAAGCGACGCCGGGCTGGACGACTTCCCCCTGCTCGGCTTCCTTGACGCGAATGCGGCACAGCTGGTCGAGCCGCTCGGCGAAACTCCGGGTGAAATTGGCCGGCATGTGCTGGACGAGCAGCAAAGGGAGCGGAAACGTCTTCGGCAACCGGGTCAGCAAGGTCTGCAAGGCCACCGGCCCGCCGGTGGAAGCGGCGATGGCCACCAGGCGGACGCCGCGCACGGCGGAAAGGGGCGGCGCGATTTTAGGCGCGGCGGCGGCCGGCAAAGGCGTTTCGGCACGCCGCCGAAGACGCGCGGCCTGCGCCGCCAGGATGCGCACTTTTTCCCGCAGCATCCGGCGCACCGCGGCGATATGGCTTCCCGTTCCCTCAATCTGCTTGGCCAAAAAATCCATCGCCCCCGCGTCCAGGGCATCCAGGGTCGCCTTGGCGCCGGCATAGGTGCACACGGAAAACATCAGGATCGGTGCCGGCGATTCGCGCATGATCCGCCGGGTGGCGGCGATGCCGTCCATCACCGGCATTTCCACGTCCATGGTGATGACGTCCGGTTTCAGTTGCGCGGCGAGCCGCACCGCGTCGGCGCCGTTGGCCGCCTGGCCGACGATTTCGATATCCTTGTCGTCGCGCAGCATCTCCGCGACCAGCCGGCGCATGAACCCGGAATCGTCGACCACCAGCACGCGGATTGTCATGGTTTCATTCTCGCGGGCTGGGCGGAGTCAGGAGACGTAATGCCTGACCAGACCGGGCACATCCAGGATCAGGGCGATCATGCCGTCGCCGGTAATGGTGGCCCCGGCCAGACCCGGCACGGTCCTGAGCTTGGCCCCCAGCGCCTTGATGACCACTTCCTCCTGTCCGATGAGGTGATCGACCACGAAGCCCACATGCCGCCCCGCGGCGCTGACCACCACCACGTGGCCGCGCACCTTTTTCCTTCTTTCCTCGCCGAAATAGCGGTCGCGGATCAGCCACTCGCTGAGATAGAACAGCGGCATGGCCCGCTCGCGCACCACCACCACCAGCCGGCCGTCCACGGTATTGGTCTTGCCCAGATCCAGGTCGAGGATTTCCACGACACTGGAGAGAGGCAGGGCGAAAATCTGCTGGGACAGGCGCACCATCAGGGTCGGCATGATGGCCAGGGTCAGCGGCAGCTTGATGACGATGCGGCTGCCTTTGCCCGCCGCCGAGTCGATTTCCACCGAGCCGTTCATCTGCGAGATGCGGGTCTTGACCACGTCCATGCCCACCCCGCGCCCGGACACGTCGGAAATCTCGGTCTTGGTGGAAAATCCCGGCAGGAAGATCAGGTTGAAGCACTCGCGCGCATCCAGGCGCGCCGCGCCTTCCGCATCCGTCAAGCCCTTTTCCACCGCCTTGCGGCGCAGCAGGTCGGGGTCCATGCCCTTGCCGTCGTCCTCGATGGTGAGCTGGATGTGATTGCCCTCCTGGGACGCGGTGAGGATGACCGTACCTTCGCGCCGCTTTCCCGCCGCCGCCCGCTCGTCGGGCATTTCGATGCCGTGGTCCACGGCGTTGCGCACCAGGTGCACCAAGGGATCGGCCAAGGCCTCGACCAGATTCTTGTCCAGATCGGTTTCCTCGCCGCGCAGTTCCAGGTTCACTTCCTTTTTCAGGCTCCTGGCCAGATCGCGCACCACGCGCGGGAAGCGGCCGAACACCTTCTTGATCGGCTGCATGCGGGTCTTCATCACCGCCAATTGCAGGTCGGAGGTGACCACGTCCAGGTTTTCCACCGCCTTGGCGATCTGCTCGTCGTTCAGGGTCAGCTTGAGGTTCTGCAGGCGGTTGCGCACCAGCACCAGCTCGCCGACCATGTTCATGATCTCGTCCAGGCGCTGGGTATCCACCCGCACCGTGGTTTCCGCGGCGGGCTGGGCCGGGGCGGCGGTCTTGCCGGCTGCGGCGACCGGCGCACGGCGCTCCTCGGCGGCTCCGCCTTCCTCGTCCTCGTGGGCGGCAGGGCGGACCGGCGCGGCGTGCGGCTGGACGGCGGCGGGAACGCGGGGCGGCTGCCCCTTGCCGTGCAGGTCGTCGAGCAAACGCTCGAATTCGTCATCGGTGATTTCGTCCGCCCCAACCGCAGGGGGTGCCGCGGAAGCGGGAGTCGGAACGACGGGCGGCGGCGCGACGGTTTTCTCTTTCTTCCCGGCGCCCGATTTCGTCCCCGCCGGGGCTTTTGCAACGCCGGGCTTCCTGCCCTTGCCGTGCAATTCGTCCAGCAGTTGCTCGAATTCGTCCTCGGTAATCTCCCCGCCGGCGGTTGCAGCGCCCGGCGCCTGGCCCTGGCCGTGCAGTTCGTCGAGGAGGGCCTCGAATTCGTCCTCGGTGATGGCGTCCGCATCCGGGGACGCGGCGGCGGACGGGGCGCCGGCGTCGAGCATGGCGTCGAGCGCCTGCTCCACCACGCTGGCGGGCGCGACGGCGCGCGAAGGCTTGGGGGTTGGTTTTGCGGGGGCGGGTGCGGGCTGGGCGGCAACCGGTTCCTCCGCGCCGGCGGCCGCGGAGGCAAAGGAGCGGAGCCGCTCCAGCAAGTCGGCGTTGGCGGGTTCGGGGTCGATGCCGGCGCGCACTTGCTGGAACATGCCGTTGACCACGTCGAGCACCTGCAACACCACGTCCATCAGGGCGGGGGTGACGCGGCGCTCGCCTTGGCGGAGCACGTTGAACACGTCCTCGGCTTTATGGCAGGTCTCCACCAGGGCGTGGATGGCAAGAAAGCCCGCCCCGCCCTTGACGGTATGGAACCCGCGGAAAATGGCGTTCAGCAGGTCGTAATCGTCCGGGCGCTGTTCGAGCTCGACCAGTTGCTCGCCCAACTGCTCGAGGATCTCCCCCGCCTCCACCAGAAAGTCCTGCAGAATCTCGTCGTTCAGGTCGATGGCCATGGCTCAAGTCCCGGTGTCGCTTCGGCCTTCAAAAACCCAGGCTGGACAGCAAGTCGTCCACGTCGTCCTGGCTGGCGACGGTGTCGCCCTGGCGGTCGTCCACGCCCGGCACCACCGGCCCCGGCACGAAGTCGTGCGGCTCCTCACCCGCGGTGGAAACGGCGAGCGGGGCTCTTTTGCCGGCGATGCGGATCAGTTCGACCATGTTCAACTCCACGTCCTGCACTAGCAGGATAACGCGCTTGATGATCTGGCCGGTGATGTCCTGGAACCCCTGGGCCATCAGCACTTCGTTCAGTTTGCCCTGGATGAGCCCTAAGCCGTCGCGGGTCGTGACGAAATGATCGCCCAGATGCTGGCTCATCGACTTGAATTCGTCGAAGGGCATTTCCCGCTGCAGGAACCGGGTCCACTGGTCGGCGAGTTCGCTCGCCTCGCCGGAGAGTTTGTCAGTCACCGGGAGAATCTCGTCGATGGCGTTGAGCGTGGTGTTGGCCGCCTGCTCGGTCATGGTGACCACGTAATTCAGGCGCTCCTTGGCGTCGGGGATGTCGCGCTCGGCCAGTTCCGCAAGCCGGCTGTCCAGGGAAAAACCCGTCATGGCCTCGTGCAACTGGCGGGTCAGCCGGCCGAGTTCCTGGAACAGCAGCGCGTCGCGCGCTTCCGCCAGTTCGTCAAGCAGGCGGTCCGCCTCGACGTGGTCGTCCCGCTCCAGCGCCTGCGCCAGCGCTTTCGCCTGCCGCAACCGGTTCGCGTCGACTGGGGAACTCCGGGTCATGCCATTCTCCTTTCTTATTATTGAGGGGCGTCAACCGTCGATGCGCTCGAAGATCTTCTCGATCTTCTCCTTGAGCGTCTGGGCGGTGAATGGCTTGATGATGTAGCCGTTGACCCCGGCCTGGGCGGCTTCGATGATCTGCTCGCGCTTGGCCTCGGCGGTCACCATCAGCACCGGCAGGCCCGCCAGTTCGGGATTGGCGCGCACGGCACGGAGGAGGTCGATGCCGGTCATGCCCGGCATGTTCCAGTCGGTGATCAGGAAGTCGAAATCGCCGCCCACCAGCTTGGGCAACGCGGTCTGGCCGTCGTCGGCTTCCTGGATGTTCTTGAAACCAAGATCGGCGAGCAGATTCTTGATGATGCGCCGCATCGTGGAGAAGTCGTCCACGACCAGGATTTTCATGTTTCTGTCCAACGCTCTCTACCTCGGAACGCTAATATTAATTATGAAGGGCTAGAGGCTAGGGATCAGGGGCAAGAAATTCCAGAAAACCCTTCCCCTCTAGTCCCTAGCCTCTAGTCCCTAACTCCTCTCCAGCCAGTCCTTCAGCGCCGCGCGCAGGCGCAGCATGGCTTGGCCGTGAATCTGACAGACCCGCGACTCCCCGACGCCGATCACCGCGCCGATTTCCTTCAGGTTCAGCTCTTCGTCGTAATACAGCGCCACGACCAGCTTTTCCCGCTCCGGCAGGGCATCGATGGCGCCGGCCAGCGCGGTCTGGAAACCCTCCCGCGCCAAGTGGTCCGGCGGTCCGGCCTCCGGGCTGGGGCAGCGCTCCAGCAGGGTCTCGTCCTCCTCGCGCATCTCGTCCAGGCTGAAAATGCGGCACGCGGTCCCGTCCAGCAGGATCTGATGGTACTCCGCGATATCGATGCCCAGCAGCGCCGCCACTTCCGCATCGCGGGCCTCGCGCCCGGTTTCCCGCTCG
>DATDOO010000208.1:0-5810 GCA_035293245.1 Methylococcaceae bacterium | reverse complement strand
GGCACCACGCGCAGATACTTAAGGCCGATCAACTCGCCGATGCCCGGCAGCAGGTCCACCGGCAGCAAATCCATGGTGTTCATCAGGAACACCCAGCAGAAAATGGTCAGGGCCAGCGGCGCGATCAGCGCGCTACGCCCGTGAAAACTGTCCTTGACCTGGGTATCGACGAACTCGACCATCATTTCCACGAAGTTCTGCAAACCGCCGGGGACGCCGGCCGTCGCCTTCTCCGCCGCTTTGCGGAACGCCAGCAGGAACACCGCGCCCAGGAAAAACGAGAAGAACAGGGTGTCCAGATGAAACGTCCAGAACCCTTCCCCGGTATGCAAAGGGGTCAAATGGTGAACGATGTACCCCGTGGAACTTCCCGCTTCGTGCGCTTCGGATGCCATGCTTTCTTATCAACCTGTTTGATCGTTCAACAATAAAATCAGCCAGAAGGCCGCGGCCACCGCCATGAACCCCCCGAGCATCGGCAACACTTGGATGCCGGGCGTTTGCACGGCCACGGCGAACAGCAACGCGGTCAGAATCAGCTTCAGCGCTTCGCCGACATAAAAGTCGTTGACAACGTCCCGCGCGGGACGGTTATCCCTGCGCCGCCCGGCCTTGAGTGCAAAATATATGTTGGGCAGAAACCCCGCCGCGCCGCCGGCCAGCACGGACAGCGCCGTGTCCGCGCCCCCCAGCGCGTATCCCACGCCGCCCGACACCGCGAGAAGAGCGGCCTGCAGCCGGAGAATCCGCCTAATTCCCGGATAAATCGGCGATTTACCCATCTTTCCCACGCAAAAAACGGTGAAATCTTAACAAGCAACACCACCGAGTTCAATTCACCCCGAGGAAACAAACCATTTCGAAGCGCGCGGAAACAGTAGCGTCGAAGCCGCAACACCGATCCGTTGCCTTACGATCGACCCGGCGATTCCGGCGAGCGGGTTGTCGCCCAAATCTTTGACACCCCCGCCGGGCTGGACTACTTTTCGGGTAGCGGACCTTCGTGAACCTATCACGTTTCAGCGCAATATAGGTGCCGAAGTTCGGCGAAACGCCCGATCCCGTGAAGCCCAGCTAAGGAGGAATCCATGCCCACCATCTCTTGCCCTGCCTGCGCCGCGCGGATTTCGGATCAGGCCGCTACCTGCAGCCAATGCGGCAGGCCCCTCGGATCGGCGGCGCCGATTCGCCGCGTCGGCGGCAAGCTTCAGGCTGCGGCCACCCTCCTTCTGGCTTTGGGCGCGGTCGCTACCGTGTTCGGCGGCTGGTGGGGCCCGGCCCTATTGTTTCCGGGCATCGTCATCTTTGCCTTGGGGCATTTTTTCGAAGACGAGCGGCAATGAGCATGACCCGGCACCCGGCACCCGACTCGATCCGCGTTCAAACCGGCAAAAACTCTAAAATGACCGGGTCGTCACTGCCGCTATTTTTTTAATACCATGCCCCTGACGCTGCCCGTCCTGCTCTTGCTGTTTCTTTTGCTGGGATTGCAATTCGATCTGATGACGTTCAGTTTCGAGAAACTGGGACTGTCCCACGATTCCGCGGTGTTGCTGCTGTTCACCGCCCTGTTCGGCGGGCTGATCAATCTGCCTGTGGTCCGCATCGCCGCCGAGGCGCCGGAAGAGTCTTTCGACACGCACAGATTCGGCATGTGGCGCTTGCCGCGCATACCGTTCACCGGCCGCACGCTGATTGCCGTCAACGTCGGCGGCTGTTTGGTCCCCCTGGCGTTTTCCGCTTATCTTTTGGTCAATAAACCGCTGCCGCCGGAACAACTCGTGCCGGCTGTGGCGGCCGTGTCGGCGCTGAGTTACGTTTTTAGCCGACCGATTCCCGGTTTGGGGATCGCCATGCCTGGATTCGTCGCCCCGGTATCCGCCGCCCTGGCGGCCTTTCTGTTGGCGGAGGAAGCCTTGCGCGCCGAAGTCGCCTACATCGCGGGCACCACCGGGGTGCTAATCGGCGCCGATTTGTTGCGCATCAAGGACATTCGGCGCATGGGCGCGCCGATTGCGTCCATCGGCGGCGCGGGCACCTTCGACGGCATTTTCATGACCGGCTTGGTGGCGGCATTATTGACCTGACCTTGCGACATCTCCCTCGACCGGATACGGCTGGACTTGCGGGCATTCCCGCCACGCCCGCCTTCGTGTACGACGAAGCCTGCATTCTCCATGAACTCGGCCGCTTCGGGCGCGTTCGGGAACAGTGCGGACTGAAACTGCTGTATTCGGTCAAGGCGCTGCCGTTCGCGCCGCTGTTGGAACTCCTTGCGCCGCATCTGGACGGCTTCGCGGTCAGTTCGCCCTTCGAAGCGCTCCTTACGGCGGAGGCCGCGCCGGGAAGCGCGCTGCATCTCACCTCGCCGGGGCTGCGCGCCGAAGACATGACGATGATCGGGCGCCTGGATGCGACGGTCAGCTTCAACTCCCTGTCCCAGTACCGGCGCCTGCGCCCCCTTTTGCCTGAACGTGGGCATTGGGGGCTGCGCGTGAATCCGGGCTTTTCCTTTCTCGACGACCCACGCTACGACCCCTGCCGCGCTTATTCCAAGCTCGGCGTGCCGCTGGCGGAGCTTGAGCAGGCGCTGCGAGACGCTTCCACATGGACCGGGGGGTTGAGCGGTCTCCATTTCCATACGGCTTTCGAGACCTGCGACCTGGCCCCGCTGAAAACCACCCTGGCACGCATCGAATCCTCTCTCGGAGACCGGCTGGAACGGCTGAAGTGGCTGAATCTGGGCGGCGGCTACCTCTGCGACAGCGACGAAGAACTGGATGAACTGGCCCAAATTGCATCGGACTTGCGCGGGCGCTGGGCGCTGGAAGTGTTTTGCGAACCGGGCAAGGCGCTGGTGGGCGCAGCGGGTTATCTGGTCGCCAGCGTCATCGACCGCTTCGAGAGCGACGGCAAAACGGTGGCGGTGCTCGACACCTCGGTCAACCACCATCCGGCGGTGTTCGAATACCAGATGCGCCCGCCCCTGCTGAACGAAACGGCCGACGGCGCCTGTTCCGCCATTCTCGCCGGCGGCACGTGCCTGAGCGGCGACGTGTTCGGCGAATACCGTTTCGAGCGTCCGCCGGAAGTCGGCGAACGGATGGTGTTCATGCAGACGGGCGCCTACACCCTGCCCAAGGCGCACCGCTTCAACGGACAAAACCTGCCCGACATTTACAGTCTTGACGCCGCAAGGACGTTGACGTTGCGGCGGCGCTACTCCTATGCGGAATATCGCCGGCAATGGCGCGAAGGGAACGGTGATGTCGCATAAAACACACGAAGCGTCACCAAATCACAACATTTTTGGCCTTTTGGGTAGAAAGCGAAGAAAATCCCGGTTAAACTGTGAACTGGGATGTAAACGTCATCTCAACCCAGATGATTTGGTTCACATACTTTAAAGTTTCTAGAAGGAAAGTAACGATGGTTAAACAAGCATCCAAAATGGCCGTGGTTCTGCTGTCCGCCGGTCTGATGGTCGGCTGCGCCTCCAAGTCCGACCTGAACAAGCTGAAGGGCGACGTGGACGATCTGAAGGCACAGGTTGCCGCCACCAAGAGCACCGCAGACCAGGCTCTGTCCGTTGCAAACGACGCCAATGCCAACGCAAAGCGCGCCGCCGCCGCCGCCGAAGCCGCGAACAGCAAGCTGGACCGCATGTTCCAGAAGTCCATGCAGAAATAATCCCCGAGGGATTTTTCTGCGAAAAAGCCCCGCATCGCGGGGCTTTTTCTTTGTGGGGGATTCAAAAGGTGGGCGGCCCGCAGCCGTTGCGCTAAGCTCAAGTCATGAGCGATCTTCCTTTCGACGACCTCTTGCCCCCCGCCATCGAGGCGGTTTCAACCCAGGAGGACACGGCGGTCCGGCTCACCGGAAGCTGGAACCTGCGCGGACTGGGGAGGGCGGGGGACGACCTGGCTCCGCGCCTGGCCCATCACGCGAAGGACGCGTCGGCTGCCTGGGATCTGTCCACCCTCGATGCGCTGGACAGCGCCGGCGCCTTGCTGCTGTGGCAAGCCTGGGGCGAACGCGTGCCGGACCGCATCCGGATGCGTTCGGAACACGCGGACATTTTCGCCCGCTGGCGGAATCACCCGGCCGCGGACGCGGCCATCGCGCGGCGTAGCGAACCCTGGTCCGCGCGGCTGCACGCACTGGCGCGCGGCTTCATGACGCACCTGCTGGAACTGGTGACCCTGCTGGGCCAATTGATCCTGGACGTGGGTTTTTTGCTGCGTCATCCCCGCGCCATCCCCTGGCGGGAAATCTCCGCCACCATCCACGAAACCGGCGGGCGCGCGCTGGGCATCACCGCACTGGTCGGCTTCCTGATCGGCGTAGTGGTCAGTTATCTCTCTTCCTTACAGTTGCAAACCTTCGGCGCGCAGATATACATCGTCAACATCCTGGGGATGAGCATCATCCGCGAATTGGGGCCCATGCTGGCGGCCATCCTGGTGGCAGGACGCTCGGGCTCGGCGATGACGGCGCGCCTGGGCGCCATGCGCGTGACCCAGGAACTGGACGCGCTCTCCGCCATCGGCATCTCCCACTCCCTGCGCCTGGTGCTGCCCAAGGTCGCCGCCCTGGGCTTGGCGTTGCCGCTGCTGGTGGTGTGGACCGACATCATCGCCTTGGTGGGCGGAGCCATGTCGGCGCGCATCGAACTCGACCTGAGTCCCTACCAGTTCGTCCTGAAACTGCCCGGCGCCGTGCCGGTGGCCAATTACTACATCGGGCTGGCCAAGGGCGTGGTGTTCGGATTGTTCATCGCCCTGGTCGCCTGCCATTTCGGGCTGCGCATCGAGCCGAACACGGAAAGCCTGGGCAACGAGACCACCAACTCCGTGGTGGTCGCCATCACCCTGGTGATCCTGGTGGACGCCCTGTTCGCCATCGCCTTCCGCAGCGTGGGCCTGCCATGAACGCTGTGGTACGCATGGAACACGTCTGGACCTCCTTCGGCGGGAATCTGGTGCATCAGGACGTCAGCCTCGCCCTGCCACAAGGGGAAATCCTCGGCCTCGTCGGGGCCTCCGGCTGCGGCAAGACGGTGCTGATGCGCGAGATACTGGCCTTGCAGGACACCAGCCAGGGCGACGTTTTCCTGTTCGGGCAACATTTGCAAACCATGGACTCGTCCCGCCGCCAGCAACTGCGCAACCGTTGCGGCGTGCTGTTCCAGGGCGGCGCGCTGTTCAGCGCCCTCAGCGTGTTCGACAATGTCGCTTTTCCGCTGCGCGAACTGCATTACCTGGACGAAGACATGATCCGGCAACTGGTCTTCATGAAACTGGCCATGGTGGGGCTGAACCCCGGCGATGCCGTGCTGATGCCCGCGGAATTGTCCGGCGGCATGGTCAAGCGCGCCGCCCTGGCGCGCGCTCTGATCATGGAACCGGAACTGCTTTGTCTGGACGAACCGACCTCGGGACTGGACCCCGTTACCGGCGAGCGCTTCGTCACCCTGCTGGCGGAACTCCACCGCTCGCTGGGCTTTACCGTGGTGCTGGTCACCCACGACCTGGACACCCTGCGCGACGTGTGCACGCTGGTGGCGGTGCTGGCGGACCAGCGGCTGGTGGCGTTCGGGCCGCTGGAGACGGTGCTGGCCAGCGGCCATCCGTTCGTGCAGGAGTATTTTCGCGGCAAGCGCGCCGAGCGCGTCTTCGCCGCCGGAGAATCCCGTGGGTAGGGAAACCTACGCCTTCCTGACCGGCCTGTTCGTGGTGGTGCTGGGCGCCACGATGGTGACCGCCGCCATCTGGCTGGGCAACTTGGGCGACGAGCGCGACAGTTATCTG
>DATDOO010000207.1:0-2386 GCA_035293245.1 Methylococcaceae bacterium | reverse complement strand
ACCCGGTTCTCGGCGATTTCCTCGGCGCGCACCTTGACCTTTTCCATCTCCGCCTGGCGGGTCTGCTTCACGGCCACGTCCACCAGGTCGCGGACGATGGATTCCACGTCGCGGCCCACGTAGCCCACTTCGGTGAACTTGGTGGCTTCCACCTTGATGAACGGCGCGTTGGCCAAGCGGGCCAGGCGGCGGGCGATTTCCGTCTTGCCGACGCCGGTCGGGCCGATCATGAGGATGTTCTTGGGAGTGATCTCCTCCCGCAGGGCATCCGGAGTCTGGGAGCGCCGCCAGCGGTTGCGCAGGGCGATGGCTACGGCGCGCTTGGCCGCAGCCTGGCCGACGATGTGCTTGTCCAGTTCGTGGACGATTTCGCGGGGCGTCATCTGGGTCATCAGTCTTTTTCGGATTCGGATTCTTCGACGGTCAAATTGTGATTGGTGTAAATGCATACGTCGCCGGCAATGTGCAGCGCCTTCTCGACGATGCTGCGGGCGCCGAGTTCGGTGTTTTCCAGCAGGGCGCGGGCGGCGGAGTAAGCGTAAGGGCCGCCGGAGCCGATGGCGATCAGGTCGTGTTCCGGCTCGATGACGTCGCCGGTGCCGGAAATGATGAACGACGCCTTGCCGTCGGCGATGGCCAGCAGCGCTTCCAGGCGGCGCAGGGCGCGGTCGGTGCGCCAGTCCTTGGCCATTTCCACGGCGGCGCGGGTGAGGTTGCCGCGATGCTTCTCCAGCTTGCCTTCGAAGTGCTCGAACAGGGTGAAAGCGTCCGCCGTCGCCCCGGCAAATCCGGCCAGCACCTTGTCGTGATAGAGTCGCCGCACCTTGCGGGCGTTGCCCTTCATCACCGTATTGCCCAAGGTCACCTGGCCGTCGCCACCGATGACGACTCTGTCGCCGCGGCGCACGGAAACGATGGTTGTGCCATGCAGTTCCAAGATGGATTCCTATCTGTCGCGTGGAAAATGCGCTGATTGTATACCACTCGCGACGCGGCCTTGCGGGCAAAAAAGGGCGGGGAGCCCCGCCCTTTTTCAGATCAAGGCGCTAGGGATTTGGTCGCGAGCGTATTTTGGTTTTAAGGCGATGGTGCCTGCGGTATTCCCAGCGCAGGCGAATCACGACGAGCGAGACGGCGAGCAGCAGCGTCCCGAAAAAGACGCCCATAAAATTGGAGTTGGCTAGCGCAAAAACGCCAACCGCGCTGTAGATATAAGGGGATGATTCGTACCAAAACACTTCCAACATGATGAACTCCTTGTAATGCCCGGATCGGCCCGGGCTGTTCAGGTTTTGCCAACCAACCATTACCCCATGAATTCAAGGCTATTTGTTTGCTTCAGTCGAGTCAAGCCACATAGCATGCCGTGGTTTTTCCCGGCTCTCCGTATCGTTGCATGCTGACCATCTCCAACCACGACCGCGACCGCCTCGGCCTGACCTACGTCTATCCGGTGCTGTCGCGTCGCGCCGGCGGCCTGTCCATCGGTGTCAATCTCAATCCCAACAACGCCTGCAACTGGCGCTGCATGTATTGCCAGGTGCCGGACCTGCAGCGCGGCGCCGCACCGCCGGTGGACGTGGATTTACTGGTCAGGGAGTTATCCGGCTTCCTGGACGACGTGTTGCATGGGGACTTTTTCCAACGCGACCACGTACCGCCGGAAGCGCGGACGATCCGCGACCTGGCGATTTCCGGAAACGGCGAGCCGACCAGCGCCGCCGAGTTTCCGGACGTGGTCACGCGCATCGGTGAATTGTTGCGCGCCCGCGGCTTGCTCGGCCGGTTCGCTCTGGTGCTGATCAGCAACGGCAGTCTGGTGCACCTGCCCCGCGTCCGGGAGGGTTTGCAACGCTGGGCTGAGTTGGGCGGCGAGCTGTGGTTCAAGCTGGACAGCGCCACCGACGCCGGCCTGAAACGCATCAACGGCGCGGAAATTTCCGCCGAACGGGTCTGGCGCAACCTGCAAAGCGCCGCCGTCTTGTGTCCCACCTGGCTGCAAACCTGCGTGTTCCGTTTCGACGGACAGCCGCCCGACGCCGTGGAGCAGGCGGCTTATCTGAAGCGGCTCAAGAAAGCGCGGGATTTGGAATTGCCGTTGCGCGGCGTATTGCTGTACGGCCTGGCGCGGCCTTCCCGTCAGCCGGAGGCGCCGCGCTTGTCCCGTGTGGAGGACGATTGGCTGCAAGCGTTCGCCCGGCGGATTCGGGCAACGGGCTTCGCGGTCAAGGTCAGCCCTTGAGAGGCTTGAACGCGAAAGTTCAGCCCTCCCCGTCCCCCGAAGCGGGTGGCGGGCCGGCGAAATCCCCGCCCTGGTTTTCGCTTCCCCCCGGCCCCGCGGATTCCGGCCCGCCTTCGCCTTGCGGCTCGCGGGGACGCCGGCCGC
>DATDOO010000206.1:0-3752 GCA_035293245.1 Methylococcaceae bacterium | reverse complement strand
AGCTCCACCTCGCCGGGGGCTTCCTCGGTGCCGGCGAACAGGCCGCCCATCATTACCGCGTACGCGCCCGCCGCCAGCGCTTTGGCGATGTCGCCGGAATAGCGCACCCCGCCGTCGGCGATGACCGGGATGCCGGTGTCTTTCAGGGCTTCGGCAATGTTGGCCACCGCGGAAATCTGCGGCACTCCCACCCCGGCCACGATGCGGGTGGTGCAAATGGAGCCGGGGCCGATGCCCACCTTCACCGCGTCCACGCCGGCTTCCGCCAACGCCCGCGCCGCATCCGCCGTGGCAATGTTGCCGCCGATGACCTGAAGTTGCGGGAAGCTTTTCTTCACCCAGCGCACCCGGTCCAGCACCCCTTGCGAGTGGCCGTGGGCGGTATCCACTACGATCAGGTCCACGCCGGCGACGACCAGGGCCTCGACGCGCTCGTCGCTGCCCGGACCGGTGCCGACCGCCGCGCCGACGCGCAGGCGCTCCTGCTCGTCCTTGCAGGCGTTGGGGTAATCCTTGGACTTCTGGATGTCCTTGACCGTAATCATGCCGCGCAACTGGAACCGGCCATTCACCACCATCACCTTTTCGATGCGGTGCTTGTGCAGCAGGGCGATGACTTCTTCCTTGCTTGCGCCCTCCTGAACGGTCACCAGCCGCTCCTTGGGCGTCATCACCGAGGTCACCGGCTCGTCGAAGCGGGTCTCGAAACGCAAGTCGCGGCTGGTGACGATGCCCACCAGGTCGTCGCCGTCCACCACCGGCACGCCGGAGATGTTCTTGGCGCGGGTCAGTGCCAGCACGTCGCGGATGCTGGTGCGCGGCGAGACGGTGATCGGCTCCTTGATGACGCCGCTTTCGTATTTTTTCACCCGGCTGACTTCGGCGGCCTGCTGTTCGGCGGTCATGTTCTTGTGGACGATGCCCACGCCGCCTTCCTGGGCCAGGGTGATGGCCAGGCGGGCTTCCGTCACCGAGTCCATGGCAGCGGAAACCAGGGGTACGTGCAGTTGGATGCCGCGCGTCAGGCGGGTTTTCAGGCAGACCTCGCGCGGCAAAATCGCCGAATACGCCGGAATCAGCAATACGTCGTCAAAGGTCAGGGCTTCTTGGTCGATCCGCATGTTGGCACCCATAAACAATCGATTATCTTTGATATTTTAAGCGAAAATCCCTACCAGCCGGCTTGAAAGATGAACGCGCTGATTTTATGCAGTAATCTAGCCGTTCGACGCACCAAGGGAGAGGCTTATGGAGCCGCCTGTCAACAATTCCGACCTGGAGTGGTTCATTCAGCAGTGCCATCTGCGCCGCTATACGGCGCGGCAGGTGCTCATCCGCCCAGGCGACGCGGGCGACACGGTGTTTTACATCGTCAAGGGGTCGGTGACCGTCAGCATGGAAGACAGCGACGGCCATGAAATCGTGCTGGCCTACCTCAACAAGGGCGATTTCTTCGGCGAGATCGGCGTGTTCCTCGGGGAAATGCCGCGCAGCGTGGCGGTGCGTACCCGCGAGGCGTGCGTGTGCGCCGAAATCGGCCGTGCGCGCTTCGAGCAAATCCTGGCGGAGCAGGCCGCCACCCCCGCCGCCTGGATTTTGCTGCGCATGGGGCAGCAACTGGCGCGCCGCCTATTGCGCACCAACCGGCAGTTGAGCGATCTGGCCTTTATCGACGTGAACGGCCGGGTGGCGCGGGTTCTACTGGATTTGTGCCGCCACCCCGAGGCAATCCCCCACCCGCAAGGGACCCAGATTCGCATCACCCGGCAGGAAATCGGTCGCCTGGCGGGGTGTTCGCGGGAAATGGCGGGGCGGGTGCTCAAGGCTTTGGTCGAGCAGGGCAGCATCTCCGCGCGCGGCAAAACCGTCGTGGTGCATATGCCGGCGCCGGAACGCGCCAAGTAACCGAAACGCGCCTACTCCCAGAAACTCCAAACCGGCCTCAGATCTTCCGGCAGTGGGGCGAGCCGGCCCAGTTCCAGCCAGACGTGCTCGGGGGTGTGGAAGTCCGACCCTCTGGAGGCGAGCAAGTCGAAACGCCGCGCCAATTGCGCCGTGTCGCGAACATCTTCGGGCGTGCTGTTGCCGCACACCACTTCGATACCCCGTCCGCCGGCGGCACGGAATTCTTCCAGAAAAGCCCGCAAGCGGCTGGCGGTCAGCCCGTAGCGACGCGGATGCGCCACCACCGCGACGCCCCCCGAACCGCCAATCCATGCCAGGGCGTCTTCCAGCCCGGCCCAGTCGGTGCGCACGAACGCAGGCTTGCCGCGCGCCAGATAGCGCTCGAACGCGGCCCTGTCGTCGTGCACCGCGCCGCTCAGCACCAGGGCGCGGGCGAAATGGGTGCGGGTGATCATGCCCTCCCCCGCCAGTTCGAGGGCCGCGGCGTGCACGCCGGGAAAACCCAGCTTGGCCAGCTTGCGGCCGATTCCCGCCGCGCGGCCGTAGCGGACGTCCGCCAGCGCGGCGATGCCCGCCTGAAGCGGCGCGCTGCCGGGGTCGATACCGAGCCCTACGATATGAATGCACTGCCCGCCCCAACTGACCGATAGTTCGATGCCCGGAATCAAGCACACTTCCGCTGCCCGCGCCGCCGCCGCGGCGCGTTCCAGGCCGGCCACGCTGTCGTGGTCGGTGAGGGCAAGGGTTGTCACGCCCTGATGTGCGGCGCGGGCAACCAGCGCCTCGGGCGTGAGCGCGCCGTCGGAGGCGCGGGAATGACAATGCAGGTCGTGGACGCTCACCCGGCAACGTTCCCCAGCAGGATATCGCGTGCGCCGCTGCCGATATTCGCGGCGATGCGGTCGGTGGGCAAGTCGTTCGCGTCGTCGCCGAAGGGGTTTTCGATCTCTTCCGCAATCAGTTCCAGGCTGCCCAGCACGTAAAACACAAAGCACACGAACGGCACCGTCCAGTAGCCGAAACTGTCGGCAAAGCAGAACGGCATGGACACGATGTAGGCGAAGATGAACTTCTTGAGGAACAGGCTGTAGGAATAAGGAATCGGCGTGTTGCGGATGCGCTCGCAGGCACCGCAGATGTCGGTGAACGCCGTAAGGTCCGGGTTGAGGCTCAGCAGACGGGCCAGGTCCAGGTCGCCGCGGCGGTAGAGCCGCTCCGTCTCCCGAAACAATTCCGCGGCGACCCGGTTGGGTTCATGTCCCCGCCCCGGCTGACTGCGCAGATGGTCTTTCAAGGCGCCGGCGTACGCGCCGATCAAGCGGGCGAACGCCGGGCGTGCGGCGTGCCCCTCGTCCAGCGCGGCGTTCAGCTTCAGGGCCAGGTTGCGCGAGGCGTTCACCAGGGCGCCCCAGTGCCGCCGGCCTTCCCACCAGCGCTCATAAGCCGTGTTGGTGCGAAACACCAAAAGCAGCGATATGACGAATCCCAACAGGGAATGCACCGACGCGGTTCCCTTGAAAGGCGGAATCAGCCCGGACTGCGCCAGCCAGGCGACGCCGGCGCTCAGAACCGCCATGGTCGTCATGGCGGGCAGCAGCATGCGGAAGGTGTCGCTCTTGTGGAAGCGAAAAATCAGCCCCCACCAGGATTTCGGGTCGTAGGAGACCATGGAAGACGGTCAGCCGCCCCGCCCGATGCCGAAATAATGGATGCCCATCTCGTGCATCTTCCGGGGATCGTAGAGGTTGCGGCCGTCGAATACGGCCGGCTGCCTCAAGGTGGATTTGATTTCGTCGAAATCCGGGCTGCGGAACACGTTCCACTCGGTGACGATGACCAGGGCGTCC
>DATDOO010000205.1:0-2527 GCA_035293245.1 Methylococcaceae bacterium | reverse complement strand
CGATGGCTTCCCCGCTGGCGGACCTGGACCCAGCCGTCCGATTCAATCAGTGCGACAAGGTCTTTGACTTTCATGCACAAAGAATCGCATGGATACCGTGCGGACTGGGGCAGATAGGCGCAAAGCCAGCCGGCATGGGTGACGAAAGGTGCATGGAGTCCGTTTCCTTCCGCTTGTGGTTCCAGGGGGCGACAGGTTTGTTGTCGTTCGCGGGCGAAACCGCGATTGCCGATCATAGGTGCCGTGGCTATACAAGACAAGCGTATTCGAGCCCTGACCCAGGAACCTTCCTCGACCCGTGGACGGGAGCCATGTTCCCCCCTTTTGAAAAGGGGGGCAGGGGAGATTTTTCGAGCAAACTGACGCGGCAGGGTCTGGAAATCCCTCCTAACCCCCCCTTTAGGAAAGAGGGGGAATCGGACCGCCGGTGGCCGAATAACGGTGAGAATGCTCGGTGCCCGAGAGCTATCTCAGCTTCTGCCCGCCCCTTGCGTCGTATATGGGCGTGGGGCGGCTCAAGCCGCCGGTGGCGCCGGAAAGCACGAAGACTTGTTCATCGGGAAAATAGCGGCGCGCCTGCAGGGCGTTGCGGGCCGGCGGGCGGCCGCTGGGGTTGGCGCTGGTGGAGACGATCGCTCCGCTGAACGCCCGGCACAGGGCGGCGGCGAGGGGATGGGCGCTAACCCGCACCGCGACGCTGCCGTCGCGCGCCAGCCAGTCCGGCATTTCCGTTGTAACCGGCACGATCCAGGTTACCGGCCCCGGCCAGGTGGCCAGCAGCCTTTCCCGCATGGCGGAGGTCAAGTCGAGAAAGGGTTCGATCTGGGAAAAATCCGCCGCCAGCAGAATCAGTCCCTTGTGCCGGGGCCGGCGTTTGAGGTCGAACAGGTGTTGTACGGCCCTAGCGTCGAAGGGGTCGCAGCCTAGGCCGTACACCCCTTCCGTGGGATAGGCGACGATGCCGCCTTCCTGGAGCCACCGCGCGGCCCGGCGCAGCGGCCAGAGGGGCAAATAGGCCATTCAGCCCTGGGCGAGGCGTGCCTGCAAGGCGGCGTTCTTGCGGATGACGCCTTGGGCGGTGGCGGCACGCTCCTCGCGGATCTTGCGCGCCAGTTCCGCATCTTTAAGGGCAAGAATCTGCGCGGCGAGGTAAGCCGCGTTCTTGGCCCCGGCCTTGCCGATGGCGAGGCACCCCACGGGAATGCCCGCCGGCATCTGCACGGTGGAAAGCAAGGAGTCCATGCCCTGCAACGGGCCTGCGTCCAGGGGCACGCCCAGCACCGGCTTGAGGGTGTGGGCCGCGACCGCGCCGGCCAGATGTGCTGCAAGCCCAGCCGCAGCGACAAATACGTCGCAACCGCGCCGCTCGGCATCCTCCACGTAGGTGCGGGTTTCCTCGGGCGTGCGGTGCGCGGAGGTGATGCGCACTTCGAAGGGAATGCCCAGTTGGGTCAGGGTGTCCAGCGTGCCTTGCAGCGTGGGCAGGTCGGAGTCCGAACCCATCAAAATGGCGACGAACGGCGTGGTCATAAAGAGCTTCCTCGGAATGGATCGAATAAGGCAGCGCGGGGCCTCAGCTTTCGGCGGCATCCTCGAAAGGCGCGGTATAGCCGCACTCCTTCTGCGGGCAGACTTTTTCCGTGCCGCGCCGCTTGGTGGTCTTGATGGTCAGGATCTGCCAGTTGCACTTGGGGCAGGGTTCCGCCACCGGCTCGTTCCAGGCGGCGTACTTGCATTTGGGGTAGGTGGAGCAGGAGTAGAAAATCTTGCCGAAGCGCGACTTGCGCTTGAGCAGCGTCCCCTTGCCGCACTCGGGACAGGCGACGCCGGTGTCGGCGGGTTTTTCCAGGGGCTCGATGTACTTGCAGCCGGGATAGGCGCTGCAGCCGATGAACTTGCCGTAGCGCCCGGTCTTGACGACCAGCGGGGCGTCGCACTGGGGGCAGGTGCGGCCTTCCACCACTTCCGGCGGCGGCGCAGCTTGCGCTTCTTCGCCGTCCTTCGGCAGGTTGCGGGTGTATTTGCAGGTGGGGTAATTGGTGCAGCCGATGAAGCGGCCGTTGCGCCCGAGGCGGATGGACAGCTTGCTGCCGCAGTCCGGACACACTTCGTCGATCTCTTCCTGGGTCACATCCTGACGCTTGAGGCTTTCGTCCTTGGTGACGATCAGTTCCTTGAACGGCGTCCAGAACTCGCGCATCAGCGGCACCCACTGCTTCTCGCCGCGGGAGACGGCGTCCAGGTCATCCTCCAGATGGGCGGTGAAGTGGTAGTCCACGTAGCGGGTGAAGTGGTCGGTGAGGAACTTGTTGACGATCCTCCCTACGTCGGTGGGCTGGAAGCGTTTCTGCTCCAGCTTGGCGTAGTCGCGCTGCTGCAGGGTGGAGATGATCGAGGCGTAGGTGGAGGGACGGCCGATGCCGTATTCCTCCAGGGCCTTGACCAGGCTGGCCTCGGTGTAGCGCGGCGGCGGCTCGGTGAAGTGCTGGTCCGCCAGCACGTCGAGCAGTTGCACCGTCTCGCCTTC
>DATDOO010000204.1:0-7029 GCA_035293245.1 Methylococcaceae bacterium | reverse complement strand
AAACGGGGGGACTTTGCCTCGAAAACGGGGTTTTCCTCCGGATAACCGCCCAACTCGACCCGGAGTGGCGCAAAAACAGGTTTCCTACGGTTTCCGCCTTACCACAGAACGCAGAAAGACTATTTGTTCAGCGTTTCCTTAAGAAGGTGGCACGGCAGGCTTTTTTTCAAGTCCGTACCTGATTAGCAACAAATGTCAGCTTCCGTCGTACCGGCAGGGAATGCCGGTACCCAGGAGCCAGGGATGGTGGCGCCGGACACGTCCATGTGACCTGGATTCCGGCAATCCCTGCCGGAATGACGGGGGAAGTGGCGACCATTATCAAGAGGCGTCCGTATGGCCGTGGACCGGGATGGGTGATCATCGCGGTGAAGTCCGGATGGGCGTAGATGTGGTGACTGCCCTCAATGCGCTGCAAAACCCAGCCTCTGGCTTCCGGTGCCTTGCAGAAATCCGTGCCGGACAGGGCTGTCACAGCTCGATTTCCGCAATTTTCGTTTCGCTGTCCAACTCCGCCGTTTCCTTCGCCACCTCCAGCCAGCCTTCGGCGGCTTCGCGGATATTGGCCAGGGTTTCATCCCAGCTTTCGCCTTGCGAGACGCAGCCGGGCAGCGCGGGAATTTCAGCCCAATAACCGCCTTCTTCGGCGGGATGAACGAGTATTTGCAATTTCATGGCTATGGTCTCGTTGAAAAGCGGCCGAAGCCGCGCTCAGGCGGGAAATGACGCTGTTTTGGTTCGGATTAGCCTAGCAGTTCCACCCCCTCCAGGCATGTAAAAGTTTGGTAAACGGCCTGGCCGAAGTTTTACCTGTTTCGGTCTGCAATCGAATGAGGCCCGCTCCTAGACTGGCCCCGTCCTTCGACGAACCCAGACAGGAGAACCCTCATGGCACTCATAAACCGAATGGCCCGTCTCTTCCGGGCCGACATGCACGCGGTGCTCGACCGCATCGAAGAGCCCGAGGCGCTGTTCCGGCAGGCGCTCAGGGACATGGAAGAAGAACTGGCCGGCGACGAGCAGCGCTGCAAACTCCTGGCCCAGGAGCACGGCCAGCTCGCCGCGCGCCAGGACGAAGTATCGCAAGCCTTGCGCGACATCGACGGCGAACTGGACCTCTGCTTTGCATCGGCCAAGGAAGACCTGGCACGCACGCTGGTCAAGCGGCAACTGGAAGCCCAGCGCCACGCCAAGCTCCTGGCGCGGAAGCGTGCATCCCTGGACGAGTCCCTGGCCGCGCTCAAGACCCGGCTGGAGCAAAACCGCGCCCGGCTGGATGCCATGCGCCAAAAGTCCGAGCTGCTGGCGGCCGAGGCCGAGCCGGCGGCGGAACCCTGCTGGACGGCTGCCGACTGGGCGGTGCGCGACGAGGACGTGGAAGTGGCCCTGTTGCGCGAAAAGCAGAAAAGGAGCCGGCCATGAAACGCCCGAGTTTTCTGGAAGGGGTGGCCGTCGCCTTGCTGGCGGCTTTGCTGGGAGGCGGCCTGCACACCCTTCTGGGCCTGATGTTCTCCCCAGGTTCCGCGGCGCGGCTGCTCATCGCGGCGCTGGGCCTCGGCTATCTCCTTTACCTGCTGACGCGCAGCGGCGGGCGGGTCGGGCGGATCACCGCCTTGGCAAGCTGGGGCCTCATGGCGTTCGCGGCCTGGTGGCTGGCGCCGTCCTTACCGGTGTACGCCTTGCTGCACCTGGCCGCGATCTGGCTGATCCGCGCCCTGTACTTTCAGGGCGGCATCCTGGCGGCTCTGCTGGACGGCGGCTTGTGCGGCCTGGGACTGGGCGCTGCCTTGGCCGCCCTGATCCAGACCCACAGCATCGCCCTGGCCATCTGGTGCTTCTTTCTGACCCAGGCGCTGTTTACCGCCATTCCCAACCGCTGGCCGGGCAAAAACCCCATCCAGCCGGTTTCCGACGACCGTTTCGAACAAGCCCATCGCAGCGCGGAAGCCGCGCTGCGCCGGCTTTTATCCATCTGACGGAGACGACCCATGAAAAACAAAATCCTCACCCTGATCCTGTTCCTGGCCACCGCCGGCATCGTGGCCCTGTATCCCGCCTACCAAAGCGTCGGCGCCGTCGCGCCACCCGTCGCCCCGCCTCCCCCACCGCAGGCGCACAATGGCCAGAAACCGGTGGTCGAAGTGGTGTTCGTGCTCGACACCACGGGCAGCATGGGCGGGCTGATTCAGGCCGCCAAGGAAAAAATCTGGTCCATCGCCGGCAGCATGGCCCAGGCCCAGCCGGCGCCGGATATTCGCATGGGCCTGGTGGCCTACCGCGACCGGGGCGACGAGTACGTCACCCGTGTGGTGAACCTGTCCTCCGACCTGGATTCCATGTACGCCACGCTCATGGACTTCCAGGCCAACGGCGGCGGCGACGGCCCGGAAAGCGTTAATCAGGCGCTCAGCGACGCCGTGAACACGATTGCCTGGAGTTCCGACCCCAACGCCTACAAGGTGGTGTTCCTGGTGGGGGACGCGCCGCCGCACATGGACTATGCCAACGACGTCAGGTATCCGGACGTCGTCGCCGCTGCCAAAAAGAAAGGCATCGTCATCAACACCATCCAGTGCGGTGCAGACGGTTCCACCACCCGCGAATGGCAGCAGATCGCCAGCCTGGGCGCCGGCAAGTACTTCCAGGTGGAACAGGCCGGCAACGCCGTGGCCATGGCGACGCCCTATGACAAGGAAATGGCGGAACTTTCCGCCAAGCTAGACAAAACCCGTCTGTACTACGGTACCGAGGAAGAAAAGCGCAAGAAGAACGAAAAGATCGTTGCCGCCGACAAGCTGAAAGCCGCGTCGGTGGAATCCCAGGCGCGCCGCGCCGCCTTCAACGCCTCGCCCAGCGGCGCCGCCAACCTGGCCGGGGAAAAAGAACTGGTGGACGACGTGGCCAAAGGCCGGGTGGACATCGACGCCGTCGCCCCCGCCAGCCTGCCGGAACCGCTGCAGGCCCTGTCACCGGAACAGCGCAAGGCCGTGGTTACGGAGAAAGCCCAGGAGCGCCAGGCCTTGCTGGGGCAAATCCAATCCTTGTCCAAACAACGCGGTGATTTCCTGAAGGAAGAGGTGAAAAAAACCCTGGGCGCGGACGCCGGCAAGTCGCTGGACCACAAGGTCTACGACGCGGTGCGCGAGCAGGCGGAGAAGAAAGGACTGCGCTACGAGAAGGACGCGCCGGCATATTGAAGCCCGCGACATGGGTATTGTGATCGGGTCGAGCTAACGGGCGCAATCACGTTAGCTCGACCCGATCATTTTTATAGGCATTGCGGCGGCATTATCCTATGGTGAACCCGCCGCCTTGCTCTGGAGCGCCCCGCCATGCCCCTGTCCGAATCGCCCACCTCGCCGCTACAATCCTTCCGCTACTGCCCGGGCTGCGGACATCCCGACCCGGCGCACGACGGTCCGCGCTCCATCCGCTGTCCGGCTTGCGGCTTCCGCTATTTCGTCAACAGCGCGGCAACTGTGTGCGGCTTCGTGTTTTATGGCGACCAGATCATTCTGACGCAGCGCGGCCGCGAGCCGCAGAAAGGAAAATTCGATTTTCCCGGCGGTTTCATGGAGTGGGGCGAAAGCGCGGAAGACGCCTTGCAACGGGAAATTGCCGAAGAACTCGGCATCCAGGTGCATAGCCTGGCCTACGTGTGTTCCACCGCCAACGATTACCCATACGCCGGCGTGACCTACAAGCTGGCGGACTTTTACTTCCTGTGCCGCACGGACGACATTCCCCCGCTCCAGCCCCAGGACGACGTGGCCGACGTGTTGCTGGTCGAACCCCAGGCGGTGGACACGTCGCTGTTCTCGTTTCCTTCCGTAAAAGAGGCGCACGCCAGGCTGTTGGCCTATCTGGTGGCCGGTCCTCGTAGGGTGGGTTAGGTGCGCAATAGGGCAAGCTTGTCGGCTATCTTCGGCCCCTTCGCGCACCGTAACCCACCAAACGGCCTGGCCGGAGCAATCGGGGCCATTCGGTGGGTTACGACGCGCAACGCGGTCAGCGTGTACCCAGACGCTGGTGTGATGCGCGTCTAACCCACCCTACATTTTTACGTTTCACAATCCCGCGCGCCCCTTCGCTACTCAATCCGATAGTTCCGCAACAACCAGACTTTGATCGTCTGCGTCAGCGCCAGATAAGCCGCCAGAATCAAAAACAGCAGCGGCCAGTAACCGCCCGGCAACGCTGTAAAGCCGAGCGAGGCGGCCAGGGGGGAGAACGGCAGCCAGATGCCTACACCGCAAATCGCCAGCGTGGTGACCAGCAGGGGAAAACTGGCGCGGCTTTCCCGGAACGGGATTTTGCCGGTGCGGATCACGTGCACGATGAGGGTTTGCGACAGCAGGGACTCCACGAACCAGCCGGTGTGGAACAGCTCCGGATTGCTCCAGGCACCGAAAATCCCCAGCAGCATGAAATACGTCAAGTAGTCGAAGATGGAACTGATCGGCCCGACGCACAGCATGAAACGGGCGATATGGCCGATTTCCCAACGGCGCGGCCTGACCAGGTATTCCTCATCCACGTCGTCGGTAGCCACGGTGGTTTGCGACAGGTCGTAGAGCAGATTATTGAGCAGCACCTGGGGCGGAGTCAGGGGTAGGAACGGCAGGAACGCACTGGCCCCTACCACGCTGAGCATGTTGCCGAAGCTGGAACTGGCGCCCATCTTCAGGTACTTGACGATGTTGCCGAACACCTTGCGGCCTTCGATCACGCCGTCGTCCAGCACTTCCAGGTTCTTTTCCAGCAGGATGATGTCCGCCGATTCCTTGGCGATGTCCACTGCGCTGTCCACGGAAATGCCCACGTCGGCAGCCTTGAGGGCCGGGCCGTCGTTGATGCCGTCGCCCAGGAATCCGACCACGTGTTCCCCTTTCTGCAACAGCCCGATGATGCGCGCCTTCTGCATGGGCGCGAGCTTGGCGAACACGGTGGCGCTGGCCACCACCTCGCTCAGTTCGGCGTCGGACAGCCGATCGACTTCGGCGCCCAGAACCACCCGCTCCACCGGCAGGCCCACATCGCGGCAAATCTTGCGGGTGACGATTTCGTTGTCGCCGGTGAGAATCTTCACTTCCACGCCGTGTTCGCGCAGCTCGGCGATGGCGGCGGCGGTGCTTTCCTTGGGCGGATCGAGGAAGGCCACGTAGCCAATCAGGGTCAGTCCCTTTTCCGCGTCGGCGCCATAAACGGCCTGGCTTGTCTCGATGTCTTTGTAAGCCACCGCCAGCACACGGAAGCCTTCTTCGTTCAGGACTTCCGCCGCCGCGCGCACGCCTTGCAGGTGCGAGGCGTCCAGAGCGAAAACTTCGCCGCCCGCCTCACCCCGGCTGCAGACCGCCAGGACTTCCTCCACCGCGCCCTTGCAGATCAAACGGTGGCGTCCCGGCTCCCGCTCCAGCACCACCGACATGCGGCGGCGCAGGAAATCGAAGGGGATTTCGTCCACCTTCAGCCAGCCCCCTTCCCCGCCCGGAAGCCCGCCTTCCAGGGCATAGCGCAACACGGCGTCGTCCAGCAGGTTTTTCAGGCCCGACTGGAAGTGGCTGCTGAGATAGGCAAATTCCAGCACCGCCGGGCTTTCCCGGCCGTTCAGGTCCAGATGCTTCTCCAGCACCACTTGGCCTTGGGTTAGCGTGCCGGTCTTGTCGGTGCACAGGATGTCCATGGCGCCGAAATTCTGGATGGCGCTCAACTGCTTGACGATCACCTGCTTGCGCGACATGGCCAGCGCGCCCTTGCCCAGGTTGATGGTGACGATCATGGGCAGGATTTCCGGCGTCAGGCCCACGGCCACCGCCACGCCGAACAAAAAGGCCTGCATCCAGTCGCCCTTGGTGAAGCCGTTGAGCAGGAAGACCACCGGCACCATCACCAGCATGAAGCGGATCATCAACAGCGCGAAGCGGTTCAGCCCCTGGTCGAAGCGCGTCAGGACGCGCCGGCCCTGAACGTGGCGGGCGATGCCACCGAAATAGCTGTCGGCGCCGGTCTGCACCACCACCGCGGTGGCCGTGCCGCTGACCACGTTGGTGGCCATGAAGCACAGGTTATCCAATTCCAGCGGCGCCGACCCGCTGCACGGCACGGCGAACTTCTCCACCGGCATGGCTTCGCCGGTCAGGGTCGCCTGATTCAGGAACAAATCCTTGGCCGAAAGGACGCGCACGTCCGCGGGCACCATGTCGCCTGCGGACAGATGAATCAAATCGCCCGGCACCAATTCTTCCAGCGGCACCTCGCCGCTGGTCGGCACTTCGGAATCGGCGGCACGGCGCAGCACGGTGGCGGTGGTCTTCACCAGCGCCCGCAGCTTCTCCGCCTCCAGCCGGGCGCGGCGTTCCTGCCACAGGGACAAAAGGGTGCTGAGGGCGACGATGACCGCGATCAGCAGGGCCGTCTTGCGGTCGCCGAGCACGAAGGAAACCGCCGCTAGAATCAGCAGCAGCAAATTCAAAGGCGAGCGCAGACGGGCCAAAAGTTCCTGAACCAGGCCGGGAATTTTTTCGCGACGCACGGCGTTCGGGCCATACTCGCCCAACCGCCGCCGGGCTTCCGCTTCCATCAGGCCGAGCAGGCCGGAACCCACCTCGGCCAAGGCGTCTTCATTGGAGAAGCTGGCGATTTGCAGAAGCTTTTGACCCGCCCGGTCGGCTGCGCTACCGGGGCCGCCGTTGTCCTCATGTTCCGGAACCACGGTACCCAGAGCGCGGTAATAGCGAACCGCCGCCTCGCCCAGCTCTCGTCGTTTCTGCGGGTCTGACAAAGTGGAAACCTGGCGGGTCGTCCAGGCAATAATTTTGCGAGGAAGCGCATGGTCGTTGTTGTCGTTCATTTTCCACGGTCCGGATTTGGAGCGAATGAATGGGAATATAGGGAAACGCTGAACAAATAGTCTTTCTGCGTTCTGTGGTAAGGCGGAAACCGTAGGAAACCTGTTTTTGCGCCACTCCGGGTCGAGTTGGGCGGTTATCCGGAGGAAAACCCCGTTTTCGAGGCAAAGTCCCCCCGTTT
>DATDOO010000203.1:0-3116 GCA_035293245.1 Methylococcaceae bacterium | reverse complement strand
TCTCCTGGCCTACGCCGCCCTTAGCAGCGGGCCTATTTCCCGCATTAGCCAATCAGAACGTCATCCGGAGCCCGAGCTGGATCTGCCGGGCATCCAGGCGGGTGGCTGTGATGCGCGTGTAGTTGGCGCTGCCGACCGTGGCGTTGGGCTGGCCGAAGATCGGATGATTCGGCAGGTTGAAGAACTCGGCGCGGAAGTCGATCTTGACGCGCTCGGTGGGCTTGAAGGACTTGAACAGCGAGCCATCCAACTCGATCAGGCCGGGCCCGATCAGGTTGTTCCGCTGGCTGTTGCCGTAGCGGTAGGGACCGGTGAAGGCGCCGGTCGCCGGCGCTTCGAGACGATTGACGAACGCGGCCGGGTTGAACCACTGGGACGGGCTGCGGTTCTCCAGATTCGGGCTGATGCCGGTGGCATCGGGCCGGCAGGTACCATCGGTGTTCTGGAAGGTGGCCGCGTTCTGGCACCCGGCCGAAAGGGGGAACCCGCCTTCCGCGGTGAAGATGCCGCCCAACTGCCATCCACCGACGAGGACATCTAGCAGGCGGTTGATTCCGGAACCGTAGCGTTTCCCTCTGCCGAAGGGCAGCTCCCACAGACCCGAGACGGTGAGCTTCTTGCCGAAGTTGAAGGCCGACACGCTGCGCTCGGACCGCAGGTCGGCTCCATTGGGCGGGACGTAGGCGTCGCCGGTTGCCTGGCGAATGCCGCTGCCGTTGTCGATCGACTTCTCCCAGCTAAACGAGGCCAGCAGAGTGAAGCCACGGGAGAAGCGCTGCTGCAAGCGGGTCTGGAAGGAATGATAGGAGGCGTGCACCGGGGCATCCACGGCTTGCACAAAACCCATGTCGGAAAAAGGCCGGCGCAGGTTGACGTTGGCGATGGGCCCGCCGGGGACCCGATCGTTGTAATACACGGTGCGTTGCAGGTGCACGCTCGCCGAGCCCAGGTAGCCGACCTCCAGCGACATGCTGTTACTGAGAGCGCGCTGCACGTTCAGCGACCACTGCGGCGAGTAGGGCTGCGGATCCCCCCAAACCCACGACGGCGCCAAGGTGGAAACCTCGAGCTGGGGATACGGGTTGTCCCAGGTAGCGTTGGGGATGAACTGGTTGGACGAGCTGGCCACGCGCATGGTGAAGGGCTGGTTCCGGAGAATGTCGAAGGCCGCGTTACCGATGTCGTGGGGGAAGAACATGCCGGCTCCGACGCGGAGGACGGTCTTCGCATTGAAGCTGTAGGCGATGCCCAGGCGCGGCGCGAACTGCTTGGTCGCCGTCTTCCAGGAACGCCGCCCGTACCGGCCATCGCGCGCGGAGGGGAACCTGGCCGGCAAGGGTACGGGTGGGTTTCCATCGTTGAAGTTGCCTTCGCCGACGCGGACCCAGATGGGATGGAACGAATTGTCCCAGCTCCAGGTGACGATCGACATATGATCGTAGTTTTCGGTGTACCCCGGCGCCAGCTCGTAGCGCAGGCCGAGGTTCAGCGTGAGTTTCGGGGAAACCTTCCAGTGGTCCTGGAAGTAGAGTCCGGTCGAAAAAGAACGGAGCTGAGCGACCACGTCGCCTGGCTGCGCCTGCTGGGCGCTGATGAGGCCCTGGAGGAAGTCGGCCATGGAGTGCAGGGCGAGAGGCGTTGAGCCGGAGAGCTGCGAATAGACGCCGCTGAAGGTGAAGGCGCCGCGGGGGCGGTCATTGCCGAGGAGATTGAAGCGGGTGCGGACGAAGTCTCCGCCGAGCTTGATGGTGTGGGCGCCTCGGCTCCAGGAGAAATTGTCGGTGAGCTGGATCGCCGTGTCGTAGTTGACGTAGGGAGAGTTCTCCGGATCGCCGACAGCGGTAAAGTTATTGATAGTGATGATGGGGATGCCCCAATACCGCGGGCCGCGCTGCACGTAGGGAATCTTGAGCTTTTCCACCCAGTTATAGAGCGCTGCATAAATAATGCAATGGTCAGCGCAAAAAAGGGGGGAGCTCTGATTGCAGGATGCACCCGCGAAGTTTCGCGGGCGACTTGCGGATTTTGTCGATGGAACGGATGAGGTCGCCCATCAACTCTTGGACGTCATGAGGGCACCCGTTGGCCAAGTCCCGCTTGGCCAATGACCAGACGCCCTCGTCCGGGTTGAGTTCCGGCGCGTAGGAGGGGAAGTGTTCGATATGGAGGCGGGGATGCTGGCGCTGGAGTTCTGCCAGCGGTTCTCCATGGTGCGTTCGCGAGTTGTCAAGGATGGCGATCACTGGACCACGCAGGTGCCGCAGCAGGCCGCGGAGGAAGACGCACACCTCCTCCTGTCCAATGTTGTTGAAGTATAGCTGGTAGAAAAGGCCCAAGCGGTGGCGCTTCGGGCTGACGGAGACTCCCGAGATGACGGAGATTTTGTCCCGCCGGTAACAATGTCGAAGCACTGGAGTCTGGCCGCGAGGGGCCCAGGTCTTGACGACGTTCGGGATCAACATGAACCCTGATTCGTCCGCGAAGACGATATGGGCGCCCAGCCGCGCAGCGTTTTTTTTACTCGCGGCCAGTCTTTCCGCTTCCAGCGCTCGATCGCCTCCTCATCCCGTTCGACCGCGCGCTTCTCCGGCTTTTGGGGACTCCAGTTCAGGTTGTGCATCAGGCGCCCGACATGATCGCGGTGGTAGCTGACTCCAAACTCGCGCACGATCACTTCGGCGATGCGCGCCGTGGTCCACACGTTGGTGTTGTAACCGTGCGCCAGCGACCCTTTCAGCAGCACCCGTAGCAAACGCCGCCGCTGGGCCGCCTCCAGCTTCGGAGGCCGCCCCGGCGAGGCGCCAACCTTCAAAGCGTCCGCGCCGCGGCGCCGCCAAGCATCCCGCCATCGCATTACGGAACTGGCCACACACTTGATGCGACGAGCAACCTCGTTGAGCGACAAGCCCGACTTCAGCAACGCCAATGCGCGCCGGCGTCGGTCTGACAGCAGATCAGCGCTACCCTTTGGTCTTGGCACAGGCATCTGACTCCTGTGCTCATTATTGCATTATTTATGCAGCGGTCTATAGTCTCTGGTTTTGGGTGAAGACAGGACTCGGAGCCCTGTATCACGGAGTGCCTTTCAGCGAAGCGATCGCGCTCCTGCGCCGCTG
>DATDOO010000202.1:0-5212 GCA_035293245.1 Methylococcaceae bacterium | reverse complement strand
CGGCCCCTTGCTGGCGTTGAGCACGCGGAACTGGATACCCGCCGCGTCCGCCGCCTTGGCCATGAGGCCGCCCAGGGCGTCGATCTCCTTGACCAGATGGCCCTTGCCGATGCCGCCGATGGCCGGGTTGCAACTCATCTGCCCCAGGGTTTCGATATTCTGGGTCAACAGCAGGGTGGAAGCGCCCGTGCGCGCCGCGGCCAGCGCCGCTTCGGCGCCCGCGTGGCCGCCGCCGACGACGATCACGTCGAATGGGTCAGGGTAGTGCATGGTGAGTCGGCAAGAGACCGCCGGAAACCGTATCTTTCCGGTTTGAAAGGAAAAGTGAGCTTACCATAAGATAGCCAGCCCCTCACCCGGACTCCCCTATGACTTCCAGCCTGGACCAACTCGTCGCCACCGCCGGCCAGATCATCCTCGGCAAGCCGCGGCAGATTCGCCTCGCCCTCTGTTGCCTGCTGGCGCGAGGGCATCTGCTCATTCAGGACATTCCCGGCGTGGGCAAGACCACGCTGGCGCACACCCTGGCCCATTTGCTCGGCCTGAAGTACCAGCGGGTGCAGTTCACCAGCGACCTCTTGCCCGCCGACGTGCTGGGCTCGGCAATTTTCGACGCCCAGGCGCAAGCGTTCCGCTTCCATGCGGGGCCGATCTTCCATCAGGTGATCCTGGCCGACGAGATCAACCGCGCCAGCCCCAAGGCGCAAAGCGCCCTCCTGGAAGCCATGGAGGAAACCCAGGTCACGGTGGAAGGCCAGACCTACCCCCTGCCGCAGCCTTTTTTCGTCATCGCTACCCAGAATCCCCTGCACCAGATCGGCACCTTCCCCCTGCCGGAATCGCAGCTCGATCGTTTCCTAATGTGCATCGAACTCGGCTACCCGGATCGCAAGGCCGAGCGCGAGTTGCTGGGCGGAACCGACCGCCGCGCTCTCCTGGAAACCCTGCCGCCCGCCATGACGCCGGAAGACTTGCTGGCCGCGCAGAAGGAAGCCCGCGCGGTGCATGTTTCCCCCGCCCTGCTCGACTACCTGCAAGCCCTGATCGACTATTCGCGCCACGGCGAGGAATACGAATTCGGCCTCTCGCCCCGCGCCGGGGTGGCGCTGCTCAACGCCGCTCGCGCCTGGGCCTACCTGGAAAAGCGCCAGGGCGTCCTCCCCGAGGACGTGCAGGCCGTGCTCGGCCCGGTGGCCGGCCACCGGCTGAAACTGCGCGCTTCCAGCCAAGCGGCGCGGCCGGAGCAGCCTTTGCTGGAGAAGGTGGCGATTCCGTGAAACACGCACCTCCCCTCGGCCGGGCCCAGGAACCACCCTTATCTAGCGAGCGTGAACCATGTTCCCCCCTTTGAAAAAGGGGGGCAGGGGGGATTTTTCCGAACAAACCTTTACGGCAACGTCTGGAAATCCCCCCCCGCCCCCCTTTGGGAAAGGGGGGAGCGATTCGGGGGCGCCATCGTTCGGCGCGGGTGATATGCGTCGGCCTTTCATCAAGGAGGAGGGAGATCAAGGCGTCCGCGATGCGGCTGTCGGATTAACCTGGCGGGAGCGCTTCGATCCCCGCCGCTTCCTGCGCGGCGAAAAAGCCGGACCGGCCGTCCTGGTTCTCGGCCACCGCCGGGTGTTCATCCTGCCCACCCGGCGCGGGTTGGGCTTCGCCCTGCTGCTAGTCTTGCAACTGCTGATTTCCACCAACTACAACATCAACTTAGGGTTTGCCCTCGCTTTCCTGCTCGGCAGCATGGCCATGACCTCCATTCTGCATGCGTTCCGCAACCTCTCCGGACTGAGCGTGCACGCCGGCCACGCCCAACCCGTGTTCGCCGGCGAGACGGCCCTGCCGGAAATCGTGCTCGACAACGCCGATGGCCGGCGCCGCTTCCGCATCGAAGTTTCCTGCCGCAAGCAGATCGTCGCCACGCTGGATTTGACCGATGCCGAAGCGCGCCACGTCCCCATTCCCTGCCCGGCCCTGCGGCGCGGCTGGCTGGCGCTGGACACCGTAACCCTGGCCACGACCTTCCCACTGGGCCTGTTCCGCGCCTGGGCGCCGCTCAACCTGCCGGTCACGGTGCTGGTTTATCCCAAACCGCTGGACGCACCCTTGCCGCTGCCGGAATCGGGCCGCGGCGAGGAAGGCGACAGCCGGCCTCTGGGGCGGGGCGACGATTTCGCCGGCCTGCGCGACTACCAGTTCGGCGATTCGCCGCGCCACATCCACTGGAAAGGCTATGCCAAGGGCCAGGGTCTGCACACCCGCGTGTACGCCGCACAGGCCGCGCGCGATTTGTGGCTGGATTACGCCGAAGCGCCCGCCGGCGGGGTGGAAGACAAGCTCTCCGTGCTGTGCCGCTGGCTGCTGGACGCCGAGCGCGCCGGCCGCCGCTACGGCCTGCGCCTGCCGGGCACGACCCTGGCACCGGATGCGGGGGAAGTGCATTTGCACGCCTGCCTCTCTGCCCTGGCGCTGTTTTCCCCATGAACAGCAAACCCGAGATTCCAACGCTGTTCGTTGGGTTACGGCGAGGACGCCTAACCCAACCTACAACAACCTACGAGCAAATCCTCACCCCGACCTTGTTCCGCTGGCTGCTGGCCGCGCTGCTGCTGGCGGTGCTGCCCCACTGGAACAACCTGCCCTGGCCGGTGCTGGCGTTCTTTACCGCCCTGCTGGCGTGGCGCGAACTCGCCCTGCGTCAACCCCATCTACTGCCCACGCGCGGGCCGCTGCTCCTGCTCACCGTCGGCGGTGCGGCTCTGGCGCTGGCTTATTCGCACGGCGTGCTCGGGCGAACTGCAGGCACCAGCCTGTTCGTGGTCGGCCTGTCGCTGAAGCTGATGGAGCTGAAAACCGCGCGCGACGTGTACCTGTCGGTATTCCTGTCCTACCTGGTGGCCATCACCCAGTTCCTGTTCTCCCAGTCCATTCCCATGGCGGCGTATCTCCTGGTCGTCGTGCTGCTTTTGACCGGCGTGCTGCTGGGCCTCAACAGCCGTGAGGAAAGCCTGCCGGCGCGGCAGCGCTTGCGATGGGCCGGCGCGCTGATGCTGCAATCCTTGCCGCTCATGGTGCTCATGTTTCTGTTGTTTCCGCGCATTCCCGGTCCCTTGTGGTCGCTGCCCGACGAGGAAAAACGCGGCAGGACGGGATTGAGCGACACCCTGGAACCGGGCGCCTTCAGCCGCCTGAGCCTGGTGGACGAAACCGCCTTTCGCGTGAATTTCGAGGGCGAGCCACCGCCGCCCCAGCAACTTTACTGGCGCGGCCCGGTGTTCTGGCAAACCGACGGATTGCGCTGGACGCTGCCGCAGTATCCAGCCGGCGCCAAGACTGCCGAGGTTGCGTTCACCGGCGCGGCAGTGAACTACACGGTCATTCTCGAACCCCACCAGCAGAAATGGCTGCTGGCGCTGGATCTGCCCGCCCGCTTTCCCGCCGACACCGTCCAGACCCCCGACCTGCATCTCCTCGCCCGCGATCAGGTCACGGCGCGCAAGCTGTACGCAGTGACGTCCTACCCGAGCTACCACACCGGCCCCATCGGTACGGAAGAACAGCGCTTGGGCCTGCAACTGCCGGGGCGTCCCGGCCCGGAGATCAAGAAACTGGTCGAATCCTGGCTGCTGGATGCGCGCAGCGACGCGGAAATCGTCGATCGCTCGCTGAAACACTTCCACGACGAACCCTTCGTCTACACCCTCAACCCGCCGCCCTTGGGCGGCCATCCGGTGGAGCAGTTTCTTTTCGAGACGCGGCGCGGCTTCTGCGAGCACTACGCCACGGCTTTCGTCATGCTCATGCGCATCGCCGGCATCCCGGCGCGCATCGTCACCGGCTACCTGGGCGGCCACTGGAACCCGGTCGGACGCTTCATGGAAGTCAAGCAGGCCGATGCCCACGCCTGGGCGGAAGTCTGGCTGGACGGTAAAGGCTGGACGCGCGTCGATCCCACCGCCGCCGTCGCCCCGGAACGCGTCGAGCGCGGCCTGGACCTGGACAGCCAGTTCGCCGGTCGGGAAATCGCCTTCGCCCGGCCCGCGGCCGAACTGGCCGCCGCCGTATGGCGCTACCGCGACCTATGGAAAAGCGTCCGCAACGGTTGGGCGAGCGTCGATCACGCCTGGCAGCGCTGGGTATTGGGTTACACCACGGACAGCCAGAACAGGCTGCTCGAATGGCTGGGACTCGCCGACTGGCGCAGGCTGGGGCTGTGGCTGGCCGCGGGCGTCACCGCCATCGGCGTGTTGCTGAGCGTGTTCCTGCTACGCCGGCGGGAACCGCCCGCCGACCCCGCCCTGCGGCTCTATCGGCTTTACTGCCGCAAGCTCGAAAGGCTGGGCCTGTCCCGCCGCGCATCGGAAGGGCCGCTGGACTTCGCCGCGCGCGTCGCCGCGGAACGCCCCGAGCTGGCCGCGAGCGCCCAGGCGGTCGCCGCCCTGTATTCACGAGCGCGCTATGGCGCGGAAGGGATGGACGCGCGGCTCCTGGGCGGATTGCGGCAACGGATCGAAGGATTGCCGGCGCATTGAGGGAGACCGGCGACTCCGGGCGGTGCCGGTGTAGAAAGATATGCTGGAATGTTGGAGGTGACCCTGTTCTGCCCAAGCCGACGTCCAAAAGCGGCGCAGTTTTTTGCGTCTGGAGTAGATTCAGCGCTGGGATGGAGCAACAGCGGAAACCCGGTATGTTCTAGCTCCCAATTGCTGGGTTTCGCCGACTCAACCCAGCCTACGAGCTCAATCTTGTTAGGGCCAGCATGGTAGCCAATCCTGGGGGTTACCGTTGGTCCAGCTACCGGCCCCATGTCGGCGAAAGTGTCATTGGTTGGTTAGCCGAGCCGGAGGAGTATCGCCGACTGGCTGCCAGTCCCGAGACGCGCGCGTTGGCTTATCGCGAACTGTTCAAGCAACCGCTGGCGTCTTATGATCTTGAAGCGATACGAATACATCTGAACAAGGACTGCGTACTTGGATCAAGCAAATTTCAGGATGAAATCGAGGCCATGGTGGGCCGACGCGCCAAAATTGCACCGCCGGGGCGGCCAAAGAAACCGAAAGATGGCGGAGAAAAGTAACCTGATAATCCTCTAGCCAGCCTCCTCGGGCCGGTGGTAACACTGGCCTGGGTGAATCGAGAAACGAGGAGGCTGTCATGGCACTTTATTGCGGAATTGATCTGCATTCCAACAACCACGTGGTGGTGGTTATCGACG
>DATDOO010000201.1:0-8874 GCA_035293245.1 Methylococcaceae bacterium | reverse complement strand
GCCTGGCGCACCAATCCGGCGAACTCGCGCGCATGGAGTATGACTTTCTGTTCGACAAAGCGCGTCGTCTGCTGGCGATCGGCTACAACGTGGGCGAGCGGCAACGGGATTCGAGTTACTACGATTTGCTGGCTTCGGAAGCGAGACTGTGCAGTTTCGTGGCGATTGCGCAGGGACAGGTGCCGCAGGAGAACTGGTTTGCCTTGGGAAGGCTGCTGGTTACCACGACGGGAGAACCGATTCTCCTGTCGTGGAGCGGCTCCATGTTCGAGTACCTGATGCCGCTGCTGGTGATGCCGACCTACGAAAACACGCTGATCGACCAGACGTACCGGGCGGTGGTGCAGCGCCAGATCGAGTACGGGAGGCAGCGAGGCGTCCCGTGGGGCATTTCGGAATCCGGCTACGACACGGTCGACGCTGATTTCAACTACCAGTACCGCGCGTTTGGTGTGCCTGGCCTGGGGCTGAAACGCGGACTCGCCGACGATCTGGTCATCGCCCCGTATGCCTCGGCGCTCGCGTTGATGGTGGCGCCCGAGGCGGCGTGCCTGAATCTGCAGCGGCTCGCCGCCGAAGGCTTGGTTGGAAAATACGGCTTTTACGAAGCCGTCGACTACACCCCGTCACGCCAACGGCGGGGGGAATCGAGAGCCGTGATTCAATCCTTCATGGCCCATCACCAGGGCATGAGCCTTCTCGCCCTGGCCTACGTGCTGCTGGGTCGTCCGATGCAGCGGCGATTCGAGTCCGACCCGTTGTTCCAGGCGACCATGCTATTGCTCCAGGAGCGGATTCCAAAGGCCACGGCGTTCTATGCGCACGCCACCGAAGTCTCCGACATTCTGACGACCTCCAGCGAACCGCAGATCCCGGTGCGCGTACTCAACAACCCGGACACGCCGATACCCGAGGTGCAGTTGTTGTCGAACGGCAGGTACCACGTGATGGTCACCAACGCCGGCGGCGGGTACAGCCGCTGGAAAGACTTCGCCGTCACGCGCTGGCGCGAAGACAGTACCTGCGACCACTGGGGCACCTTCTGTTACATCCGCGACCTGGCAAGCGGGGCATTCTGGTCCACCGCCCATCAGCCGACACTCAGACGCGCGCAACATTACGAAGCGATTTTCTCGGAGGGCCGAGCGGAGTTCCGCCGCCGCGATGTTGTCGGCGACGGCGATTTCGAAACCTACACCGACATCGTCGTTTCGCCGGAAGACGATATCGAACTGCGCCGGGTACGCATCACCAACCGGGCGCGGATGCGCAGAACGATCGACGTCACCAGCTACTCGGAGGTGGTTCTCGCATCGGCAGCCGCGGACGCCCTCCATCCGGCCTTCAGCAATCTCTTTGTGCAGACCGAGATCGTGGGCCGGCGGCAGGCGATCCTCTGTACTCGCCGGCCGCGCGCCCTGAACGAACAGACGCCCTGGATGTTTCATTTGATGGCCGTGCATGAGGGCGAGTCCAGCGGGGTATCGTATGAAACCGATCGCGCGCAATTTATCGGGCGCGGCAACGCCCTTGCCTTCCCTAAGGCCATGGCCGATTCCGGCGACCTTTCGGGAGGAGTGGGCGCGGTGCTCGATCCCGTGGCCGCCATCCGCCATCGGATTACGCTGGCTCCGGAAGCGTCGGTGACCCTCGATCTGGTGATCGGTATGGCCGATAGCCGCGAGGCAAGCCTGGAACTGGTGGAGAAGTATCATGATCGGCGGCTCGCCGATCGCGTGTTCGACCTGGCCTGGACGCATGGCCAGGTGGTCTTGCGGCAGCTCAACGCCACCGAGGCCGAGGCGCAACTTTACGGACGCCTCGCCAATTCGGTGATCTACGCCCATTCCTTGCTGCGCGCGGACGCCGGCGTCGTCATCGGTAATCGCCGTGGGCAATCCGGTCTGTGGGCCTACGCCATTTCCGGCGATCTGCCGATCGTGCTGCTGCAAATCAAGGACTCGGGCAATATCGATCTGGCGCGCCAACTGGTAAGGGCCCACGCGTACTGGCGCTTAAAGGGCCTCGCCGTGGACCTGATGATCTGGAACGAAGACCGCGCCGCCTATCGGCAAGTGCTGCACGATCAAATCATGGGGCTGATTGCCGGGGGTGTCGAAGCCCACATGATCGATCGGCCGGGCGGAATCTTTGTGCGGCACGCGGAGCAGATATCCAGCGAGGACCGCATGTTGATCCAGTCGGTCGCGCGCGCCATCATCACCGACAGCCGGGGAACGCTGGCAGAACAAGTCAACCGTCGCGGTGCCATGGAAGTGCGGGTTCCGCGCTTCAAACCGAGCCGAAGCCACCTCCCCAACGCCCCGGCGGCCGAGTTAGCGCGCCACGACCTGATCCTCTGCAACGGACTGGGCGGATTCACCGCCGATGGACGCGAATACGTCATAACGCTTGCGCCCGGTCAAGCGACGCCGGCGCCCTGGGTGAATGTGCTGGCGAATCCGCACTTTGGAACCGTCGTCTCCGAAAATGGCCAAGCCTACACGTGGAGCGAAAACGCCCACGAGTACCGGCTTACGCCCTGGCATAACGATCCGGTGTGCGATTCGGGCGGAGAAGCCTTTTACCTCCGCGACGAAGAGAGCGGCCACTTCTGGTCCCCCACGCCATTGCCCTGCCCGGGAGCGGGGGGTTATATCAGCCGGCACGGATTCGGCTACAGCGTCTTCGAGCACAACGAAGACGGGATCCGCTCGGAACTCACGGTTTACGTGGCCCTGGACGCTGCGGTCAAGTTCTCGGTGCTGAAGGTACGCAACGAGTCGGCCCGGCAGCGGCGGCTCACCGCGACGGGCTACGTGGAGTGGGTGCTGGGCGATTTGCGCGCGAAATCGACCCCGCACGTGGTCACCGATTGCGCCATCCAGAGCGGCGCGTTGTTCGCCCGCAACCCTTACAACACGGAGTTCGCCGATCGCGTTGCGTTCTTCGACGTGGACGACGCAGCCCGCACCATCAGCGGCGACCGCACCGAATTCCTCGGGCGCAACGGCACCCTCCGAAAACCGGCCGCCATGAATCGGGCGCGACTTTCCGGCAAGGTCGGAGCGGCCCTGGATCCCTGCGCCGCGCTCCAGGTCGCATTTGATCTGGCCGCGGGCCAAGAGCGGTCGTTCGTCTTCAAGCTGGGCGCGGGGCGAGATGCCGACGATGCGAACGCTTTAGTGCAGCGCTTTCGTGGCTCGGCCGCCGCGCGCGAAGCGCTTGAAGCGGTGTGGCTGCACTGGAACCACACGCTCGATGCGGTGCAGGTGGAAACGCCCGATCCGACCGTCGACGTACTGGCCAACGGCTGGCTCTTGTATCAGACGCTCTCCTGCCGCCTGTGGGGACGCAGCGGCTACTATCAGTCGGGCGGCGCTTTCGGTTTTCGCGATCAGTTGCAGGATGTCATGGCGCTGGTTCACGCCGAACCGCACCGAGTGCGCAAGCATCTGCTCCTGTGCGCGGCGCGCCAGTTCAGCGAAGGCGATGTTCAGCATTGGTGGCATCCCCCGTCAGGCCGCGGTGTGCGGACGCACTGCTCGGACGATTATCTCTGGTTGCCGCTGGCGACCTGTCGTTACGTTCTGACCACGGGCGACCTCGCCGTGCTGGACGAGCAGGCGCCCTTTCTGGAGGGGCGCCCGGTCAACGCCGAGGAAGACTCCTACTACGATCTACCCGGCCGCTCCGAAGAAGTCGCCAGTTTGTACCAACACGGCGTGCGCGCCGTCCTGCGGGGCCTGAGCTTCGGTGCGCACGGCCTGCCGCTGATGGGCTCCGGCGACTGGAACGACGGCATGAACCTGGTCGGGATGGGCGGCAAGGGCGAAAGCGTCTGGCTGGGCTTTTTCCTTTGTGAAGTGCTCAGCCAGTTTGCCGAGCTGGCGCGCGTGCGCGGAGACATGCCTTTCGCCGAACGCTGCCACGCCGAGCGACTGCAACTGCGCCGGAACATCGAGCGACACGGCTGGGATGGTGCGTGGTATCGCCGCGCTTACTTCGACGATGGCACGCCCTTGGGTTCGGCAAGCAACCCCGAATGCCAAATCGATTCCATCGCCCAAAGCTGGTCCGTGCTCTCCGGGGCCGGTGCGCCCGAACGCGCCTTGCAGGCCATGCAAGCGGTGAGTGAACGTCTGGTCCGTCGCGAAGCGGCGCTGATTCAGCTCCTGGACCCGCCGTTCAATGCCTCGACGCTCGACCCCGGCTATATCAGGGGCTATGTGCCGGGCGTCCGGGAGAACGGCGGCCAATACACCCATGGCGCCATCTGGGCGGCGATGGCCTTCGCGCGCCTGGGTGACAGCGCGCGAGCCTGGGAGCTATTGGCCATGATCAACCCGGTGAACCACGGCAAATCTCCGGAAGGTATCGCGACCTACAAAGTGGAACCTTATGTGGTAGCCGCCGACGTGTACGCGGTTGCGCCGCATACCGGCCGCGGCGGATGGACTTGGTACACCGGCTCCGCCGGCTGGATGTACCGGCTCATCACGGAATCGCTGCTGGGGCTCAAGCGAGAGGGAGATTCCTTGCGTATCGAGCCGTGCCTTCCTTCGGATTGGACGGATTTCAAAATGCGCTATCGCTACGAGGAGACGATTTACCACATCCATGTCTTGCAAACGACGGCCGACGCGCCCGGGTCGACTGTCACCCTGGATGGCGTCGAACGGCATGAAAGCAGCATCCCGCTGCTCGACGATCGCGTGGAGCATCGCGTCAAGGTGAAAATCGTACGCGAGTAACCGTGAGCGTATCCGCCGATGCCCCGATAAGACACAGCGGCGCCGTAGCCGCCGCGCTCCATGGAGAGGAAAGGCCGTGGACTTCATGAACCGCATTTCGGTTTTGCCTGAGCACATCAGTGCCTACTTTCAGCATCCTGCCGCGGTCTACGCTGCACAGGATATTTAAGGGCCTGATTAATAACGAGCTTATGCAGCAACAAAATACACCCCCACGCCACTCCAATCGCCAGCAACCAACGCCCGCCCGTTTCGCAGAAGATCATCCAGTGCAGGATGAACGGCTCCGGGCGTGCCTCGTTAAACTGCTGTGCGACTTCCTGCAGACTGATTTCCAGCAGCCCCAGCAACAAGGGCGGCACCGTAACCGCCACGACCAAGAGGGCCGAAACCAGCCCGAGCAGTAGCAACCCAAGACGCTGCACCCAGTCACGAACGGGCCAAACCGACAAGATCGACAGTTCGATGACCCCAGGAACGAGGGTGTGCATCAAATGGGTGCCCATGGTCAGTTCCTTCCCCTGTGGAATCGCATGGCTGGCGGTTATTTGAAGCGGCTGGAGCACCCGTATGGACAATTGGATCAAAGCGTCGGGCCGTTGCGGAACCAGGGTCAACGTCGATGCATATTCGGGCGCAAACCAGCGGATCGTCGTCTCGATCAGGGGCAACAAAGCGGTTCCCAGCCACTCCCCGAAATACAGGCCTAAGGCGGATAACGCCGCCCACGCCAGCAATCCTTTCAACGACAGCGCAATCAGTTCACGACGGCTCGACAAGCTTGCGCTCCGGCCCGGAAGCCCACCAGGCAAAATAGAGGCACCCCACGGCAATGATCAGCGTCGGCGCCAGATAGGTGTGAATCACCGGAAACCAGTCGCGATGAAGGGCGGTTACGAAATAGAGGCCGCCGAGCCGGAGGATGTTGAGCAAATACATCAGCAATACGCCGGCACATAATCCGGTCAGTTTCCTTGTGAAGGTCGAGGGGAATGCCAAAATGGCCGAGACCATCAGGAACAAAGCTCCCGCGCCGTCGCAACCCCGGACGATTTCCAGATTGGCGTGGGCCGATACCAGCCGATTCTGCAGCGCCGCGACCTTCTCCACGGGCGCCAGCCAATTGATCAAATCGGCGCAAAAGACACCGAAACCACGGTGATACAGTTCCCCGAGCACCTCATCGGGAATCTGCAAATAGGCCCAGTAGAACCCCGCGTAAGCGCCAATGAAGACTGCCGGTTGCAGCCATGCGCGCCCATATATCAAAAACGCCTCCAGTCGATATCGTGCGCCGTTGGTCGGCGGGTTGCAGGGCGCGGTGGCGGTACGTGGGTTCATCCGGTCCTGTCGTTGATTCGAGGGCACGGCCATTTTCCTGCTGCCTTTCCAGACCACCCCAAAAAGTGAAGAATCCACCTGCCGACGCATACGGTCAGGTGGGCCGGAATCATGCCCCCGGAAAGAACTTACAGGCCGGATGACGGAGTCGCGGTAACCGGATCGTAAATGTGAGGGGGGCGGCAGTTGTCCAGCACGGCGCCATTGGCGGCATGGCTGTAGGCCCACACCGGCGCCGCCGTGCTGAACGGCACGGTCGGGGACGTGGTGTTGGGCAGCGTCGCCAGGTAGCCGGTCTCCAGGCCGCCGTAAGTGAAAGCAGCGTTGCGGGCGGCGATGGTCGTCGGTTTGGCGGCGATGGAGACAATTGCCTCGGCGAGCTTCAATTTGCCGCCGGACAGCGGATTGCTGACCGTGGACTTGCGCCACTGGAAGGTCGGCTCCACCACGATCGGATACTTGCCCCTCGCGGCGTTCTGCAGAGAGGGCGATACGCCGTCCACCTTGATCCAGCGATAGTTGCGCGTGCTGCTGGGCCTGCTTTCCGCGGAAAGCAGGCCGATGGCGTAATTGCCGGCGTTGTGCTGGTCATTCAGGCAGGTGCGTACGCCGGCCGAGGTGCTGTGTTCGAATACGTTCAAACCGTCTGCGGAGAGCATGGACGCTCCGGAAGCGCCGCCCGCGCAAGGGTTGTACAGGATTTTCACGTGGTAGGCCGCCTGCGTGCCGGAACCGCTGACGCGGCGGCACAGCTTGGGCGCTGTGTCGCCCGAAGCGGGCATTGCCAGCCCAGGGACGTCCAGTTGGCTCCAATCAGCCAGAGACCCGCTCATCACGGAACCAAGGGCGGATTTACTCAGACTGGGCATGCACGCTTCCAAGTCACGGTTCGCTGCGCTGTCGTCGCAGCCCAGAACCAGATCGCCATTGGTGATCATGGCGTCCTGCAGGGCGTCGCGGAAGTTCAGGGTTACCGGAATGCCGAAGATCAGCGCGGCGGCGGACCTGATTTCCAGATTGGTCACGTCGGCGTCCGTCATCGGGAAATTGACGTACGCGGCGGCCGCATCAGGCTCGTAGGGCGTATTGTCGGCGTTGCGGAAAATGGCCGGATCCACGTCGGACAAGCCCACGTCGGACTTGACGGAAGTCAGGCCGGTGCAGTTGTATGTCGCGCCGACGACGGTGGAACCCGCGGAGCAGGTGGACTTGTCGATGCCCGGAATGGCCTTGTCGCGGGCCAGGGGCTGTACGCCCAGGGCCGAACCACCGCGGGAACGCTTGAACACCAATGCCTTGATGACGCCGTCGCCGTTGGTGTCCGTCAAACCCGGAACTTTGCCGGCGTCGGTTCTGCAGCTTACCGCCCGGTAGTCGGATTTGCTGTTGTTGTAGGACCATACATCCCGGTTGTCCAGGCACAAGCCGTGGGAGCCGCTGTCGAGCACCGACTCCAGAGCTTCGTCCTGAGCGGAACTGCCGGAGATGCGCAGTTCGTAGTCGTAGTTTTCCGTCGGGCCGTAAGCAGAGGCACCGCCGGCGAATGCGGACAGGCCGAGGGCGGAGGCCACAGCCAAGGTCAGTTTGCTGGTTTTCATGATCAGTCCTCTGTTGGTGGTTGGTTCTCAATCCCTCTTCACTGGAGAGGGCTAGGATGAACGTCTGAGCGGCCAGGCCTGGAAACTACCCAGTCGTCGTACTCGAAGGTTGTAACGCAGCTTCCGGCGTCGGTGACGCGGGCGCGGTTGCCCAGCAGGTCGTAAGCATAACGAGTGGTGGTGTTCTGGGCGTCCTTGCTCTGCGTCAGGCGGCTCAGTTCATCGTAAGTTCGGCTTTCCGTGCAGCCGTCGGCGTTGAGGGGCTGATGGCCGGGGTCGGTGGAGAAATATTTCATTTGAAATTACTCGAATGATGCGCCTCCTGCTGTCGGCAGCATCCTATAAATCTGCACACCTTATCGCGTTCATCCGATCATATTCATATTTGATGGCGTGGCCGTTTTCCCGCAGTGCCACAGCGTTGCCAGTTGCCGACGATTTCTTGGCTATAGAGATAGCTATGATGAAGACGCTTAGGAAAACACCCCAGACAAAATACTTCATCAGCCTTCGTCTAAGTTGGATGGACGATTCAGGCAGAATAGACGGCATTAAAAATAACGCGATTGGGAATATCCTCCTCACAGAGAAAGAAGACATCTTATAAATAAGAAAACCCAATCGAATAATTTGATAAATTACAAAAAAGAAAAACAAGAACGACATTGCAACCAAAATTGCGGCAAGCAAATCGACCACTTTAGCATGCCTCTTAACCAAGCTTCATTGCAATAAGCACTATGCTTAATGATATGGCGGCGATTAGCAGGAGAAGGATTTTTTCAGATGGGGTATATAGCGCGTAATATTCGCCTTTTTCCAACCCCAAAATAAGCTTCAAAAAGGATAAATTACCACGCTTACAGACGCGAAATATAATTAGCGCACCACCACACAACCCTATCAGAGCCGCCAGAGTTATTAGCAACCACTGATGAATATTGTAATTTATCATTTATTAATCTCCACAATATTATTTGCTGTAGATGGCGTTCAACATGTTTGAATTTTGTTTGTTTGGATATAAAACAAAACCGCCATAACCTGATAATCCTCTAGCCAGCCTCCTCGGGCCGGTGGTAACACTGGCCTGGGTGAATCGAGAAACGAGGAGGCTGTCATGGCACTTTATTGCGGAATTGATCTGCATTCCAACAACCACGTGGTGGTGGTTATCGACG
>DATDOO010000200.1:0-16515 GCA_035293245.1 Methylococcaceae bacterium | reverse complement strand
CGCCAAGCCGGTCTGGGATACGTCGATCAGCAACTCCGGCACTTGGGTCTTGTCCGGAAGTTGGCGGAGCATCTCACCGAAGGCCTTTTCCATTTCCACGAGTTGAAGTTTATATTCTTCAAGATTCGCGACTTTCTTTTGCTTGTTCTCGAAGCTGCTTTTCAGTTCGGGTTCTTTCTGTCGGACACTTTCCAACTGGAGTATTTGATCCTGTGTGTCGAAGTAATACCAGGCGCCGATTACCACGGCGCAGAAGATCAAGACGATCCCCAGCTTTATCGGAAACGGCCAACGTCCGGCGTAGTTGATGTCCCAGTTGATTTCGGAAAAATTCATGGCTGCTTATCCTTTTTTTGCATTTCCCTTGTTTGTCTTTTGTTCTTTTTCCTTGGCTTGTTGATCCGTCTGGCGCAATTTGAGATCGAAACGGTTCACCCGTTCGCTGGCGACTGTTTTTTCCTTTGTCTCGGCTCTGGATTCGATTACGGTCAATTCCGGGCCTTCCAGCCAGGGTGACGCTTCGACGTTGTTCATATAGCTCGATACGCGCGCGTTGGATTGTGCCTCGCCTTTCACCTGAATACTCCGGTCAGCTTGGGCAATTTCATGCAACTGAACCCCTTCGGGGACACTTTTGGCCATTTCGACAAAAAAATGCACGATTTCCGGTCGGCTGATCTGGAGTTGCTCGATCACCTCCATTTTGGAGATCAGCCGGTTCTTTTTGCTTTCGAGGGCCTTGATTTCCTCGATCTGCTTGTCGAGTTCCGCGATCCGTTCCGTGAGGAACAGGTTTCGCTGATTCTGGTATTCGATTGTGTCGCTGTAATGGACATGGACAAAGATCATGATCAGGCAGGCAAAGCCCATGCTCGCCAGGATCGCGGCCAGGAACTCCTGCTGCTGCTGCTTCCGCAGCTGATCGCGCCAGGGTAGTAGGTTGATGCGCGCCATCAGTCGAAACTCCTCAATGCCAAACCACAGGCAATCATCATGGCGGGGGCGTCGCTGCTCAGGCGCTGCAATTTCACCCGGCTGGAAACCGACATCGAAATAAAGGGGTTGGCCACCACCGTTACAATTCCCAGACTTTCCCCGACGAGTTGCGTCATCCCCTGGATTGAAGCGCATCCCCCGGTCAATACAATGCTGTCTACCCCGCCTTGAGCAGTGGCCGACATGTAGAACTGTAGCGATCGGGAAACCTGTTGCGCCAAGGCTTCCTTAAACGGTTCCAAGACTTCGGGGCCGTAATTTACCGGCAATCCGCCCTGTTTCTTGGCCAAACCGGCTTCCTCGTAAGACAGGCCGTAGCGTCGCTGAATTTCCTCGGTCAACTGTTTGCCGCCGAAAGCTTGCTCGCGGGTATAGACGATCCGCCCTCCTTGCACCACGCTAAAGCTGGTGGTGGTGGCGCCCATGTCCGCCACGCCGATCGCCTGTCGCGCAAAGTCTCCGGTCAGCTGGCTGGCAATCAATGGGAATGCGCTTTCCATGGCGTAGGACTCTACATCCACCACTTCCGTGCGCAACCCTGCCTGCTCCACCGCCGCGACGCGATCTTCGACGTTTTCGCGACGGGATGCGGCCAGAAGGATGTCGACCATTTCGGGATTTTTTTCGTTGGGGCCCAGTACCTGAAAATCCAGGCTTACTTCTTCCAGCGAATAGGGAATATACTGATCCGCCTCAAGTTGGATCTGCTGCTCCAACTCGTCCTCGCTCAAGGAAGCAGGCATCATGATGACTTTGGTGATGACCGCTGCTCCGGACACGGCCACGGCGGCGTGCTTCAGTCGGGTTCCCGACTGGCTGATGGCGCCCCGTAGCGCTTCCGCAACGGCGCTCACATTGGAGATGCTCCTGTCCACCACCGCATCCTGAGGGAGGGGGGCGACGGCATAGCTCTCCACCCTGTATCTGGAACCGCTCTTGCTCAACTCCACCAGCTTGACGGCGGCGGAACTGATGTCGATGCCAAGCAGCACAGGTTTTTTTCTGCTAAAGATAAACATCCCCGGCGGTTCCCTTGATTACCTTTTCTGGATTTAAATCATGCCTTGTCGCGACAGAGCTTTCAAGCCCCGCCATCGGGATCGTCCGTTGAATCTCGGGTAACGCCATTCCCTAGGCTCACGATAAATATGAATGTAGTATAGTGTTTTGTAAAGACCCTACGAGATTGTTTTCCTGTTATCCATACTCCGCCGGTTTTTTTGATTTAACTATCCCCCCGCGGGGCTCGTTTATTTAATCTCCATGCCGTGACGACACCCCGTTCAGGCAAGCCATCTCCGGCACGCGAATCGCGACTGACCCGCTGGATACTCGCCGTGGTGGCGACGGGATTGAGCGGGGGTACGCTCGTTCTGGTCGGGATTCTTGCCCTCTACCTTTATATAGAGCCGCAGCTTCCTCCTACCGACAGCCTGCGGGACGTGCAATTGCAAATTCCCCTGAGTGTGTATAGCCGTGATGGCAAGCTGATTTCCCAATTCGGTGAAAAAAAGCGCATTCCGATTCACTATTCGGAAGCGCCTTCCACGCTGATCCAGGCCATCGTCGCCGCGGAGGATGACCGCTTTTTCAGGCACCCCGGCGTGGACTACCACGGCTTGCTCCGTGCCGCGCTGAAATTCGCCAGTACCGGCGAAAAAAAGCAAGGGGGAAGCACCATCACCATGCAGGTCGCGCGCAACTTTTTCCTGAGCAGTGAAAAAACCTTCCTGCGCAAGTTCAAGGAAATTTTTCTCGCTTTGAAAATTGAGCGCGAACTGAGCAAACAAGAAATTCTCGAGCTTTACCTCAACAAAATCTATCTCGGGCAGCGCGCCTATGGGGTGGGGGTCGCCGCGCAAATATATTTCGGTAAGCCCTTGGCCGAATTGACGCTTGCCCAACATGCCACGCTCGCCGGGTTACCCAAGGCACCATCCCAGTACAACCCCTTTTCCGCGCCCGATCAGGCGCTTACCCGGCGCAATTATGTGCTCCGCCGTATGCGCAAGCTGAAGTTCATTACCGACGAGCAATTTCGGGCCGCAAGTGCCATGCCACTGGATACCGCACCGAACAATGCGGTCAACATCGAACTGCATGCGCCCTATCTGGCGGAAATGGTGCGTGATTTCATAGTGGCTCGGTTTGGTGAGGTCGCTTATGAAAGCGGCTTCAAGGTCTACACTACCCTGGATAGTTTTCACCAGAACGCCGCGCAAGCCGCCCTGCTTTCGATCTTGCACGAATACGATCAACGGCATGGATTCCGTGGCGCCGAGGACTCTTTGGCGGGCAAGCAGCCCGATGCCACGAGCGAAAAACTGCGCACAATACCCCGCATTGGCGACACGATTCCGGCTGTAGTGGCAGCGGTCGGGGAAAAATCCATCCGGGTTCGGTTTGACGGGAATATTCAGGCCGACATTCCTTGGGAAGGACTCAAGTGGGCGCGAAAGTTCATCAGCATCGACAGGGAAGGTACTCTTCCGCGCTCCGCTGGAGAAATCGTCAAGGTTGGCGATGTCGTTCGGGTGTGTGGCACGGTCGAGAACCGTGAGCTTTGCCAAGTGCCGGCGGTCGAGGGGGCTTTAGTTTCCCTGAATCCCAAGGATGGCGCAGTTCTCGCTTTGGTGGGCGGTTTTGACTTCAGCCGCAGCAAATACAACCGTGTCGTCCAGGCCAGCCGCCAACCCGGTTCCGGTTTCAAACCCATCGTCTACACCGCTGCCATGGAGCACGGCTATACGCCGGCCAGCGTCGTCGACGATTCGCCCTTTAGTTATTACGACCCTTGGCAGCAAAAGGAATGGCGGCCGCAGAATTACAACGGCAAGTACCAAGGGCCGATTAGCCTGCGGGAAGCCCTGGCCCACTCGACCAACATGATTTCCGTTCGTCTGATCAACAGTCTCGGAATCAGGAAAGTGATCGATACGGCGCTGCGTTTTGGGTTCAGCAAGGAGCAGTTGCCTTATGGCCTCAGTCTCGCCCTGGGCAGCGGTACGGCGACGCCCATGGACATGGCCCGCACGTACGCTGTTTTCGCCAATGGCGGGTTTTTGGTCGCGCCGTATTTTGTCGAACGGGTAGAGGCGCGGAACGGTGAAATCGTATATCAGGCCAAACCGCAGCGCGCCTGCCGCGAGTGCAACCCGGACGGCGTCGCTGACGAAGCCGTCGCGCCGCGTATTCTGACGCCGCAGATTCATTACCTGATGCACTCCCTCTTGCAGGGGGTGGTCCAGAAAGGCACCGCCCGTAAGGCGCTGCAACTGGGGCGTGGGGATCTTGCCGGCAAAACCGGAACGACCAATGAACAGAAGGATGCCTGGTTCAATGGCTATGCGGCTGATCAGCTCATCGCCGTTACCTGGGTCGGATTCGATTCGTCGCAACCCCTCGGCGACGACGAGACCGGAGGCCATACCGCCCTGCCGATGTGGATGAGTTACATGGCCACGGTGTTGAAAGACGTGGCCGACAAGAATTTTCCCCAGCCTTCCGGCGTCGTTTCGGCTCGCGTCGATTCGTCCTCCGGTCTGCTGGCTTCGCCCGGCAGCGAAGGGGGGGCGTTCGAAGTGTTTGATGCGGAACGAATGCCGGCTACCGAATCCGCAGAAACGTCCGGGAGTGCCCAGGGCGAGGCTATACCGTTTGGCGGCGATGCGCCGGGCGATGCATTGGCTCCAAAAGAGCCGGAAAGCGCTCAGCCCGCGTCGCACTCCGATAGCCTCTTTTGATGGGCGAGCCGCTCAGTGCCCGCGAACGTCAGTCGTGCCGCCGCCTCCTGGCTCAGGAAGCGGCGCGTATCCTGTCATGTGAAGGCATCAACGATTACGGTACGGCCCGGCGGCGCGCCGCTTCCCGGTTGGGAATCGCCGCGCGGCGTCATTGGCCGTCCGACGAAGAAATTCTCGACGCGGTCCGCGAGTGGCAGCGTATATACCGGTTCAATCAAGGCAAGGATCATCTGAATCGCCTACGTCGCCTGGCCTGCGAGGCCATGGAATTTCTGGAAGGCTTCTCTCCCCGGCTGACGGGGTGCGTGGCGACGGGCGCGGCGGGCGACCATGCCTCGATCACGCTGGAGGTGTTTGCCGATCCTGCGGAAGATGTGCTGAAAAAATTGGTCGATGCGCGGATTCCATATACGCTGCGGTGTATAGCCGGCCAGGAGAAAGGCATTCAGGATTCGACTCGTGGAAGTGAAATCCGCTTTTTTGTGGATGGCATAGCGATGGAGTTGCGCGTCTGGCCCGACCGTTACCGATGCCGGTTGCCCAAAAGCAAGGAATTCCCCCGGCTGACCCTCAGGGAGGTTCGTCAGTTGCTGGAGGATGAAAGCCGGACGACGGAAGGAAAGGACTAACGCCGGTCGAGCGGCACGTAATCGCGCCGTACGGGGCCGGTGTAAAGTTGCCGGGGGCGGGCGATTTTCAGACCGCTTTCGGCCTTGAGTTCCAGCCAGTGCGCCATCCAGCCGGCGGTGCGCGCCAGGGCGAACATGACGGTGAACATGTCTGTCGGGATGCCCAGCGCCTTGTAAATGATGCCGGAGTAAAAATCCACGTTGGGGTAGAGCTTCTTTTCGATGAAATACTCGTCCTGAAGTGCGGCTTTTTCCAGTTCGATCGCCAAATCCAGCAGAGGGTCCTGGCGCTGGAGGTCTTGCAGCACCTCGTGGCAGGTTTCGCGGATGATGGAGGCGCGCGGGTCGAAATTCTTGTAAACCCGATGCCCGAAGCCCATCAGCCGGAACGGATCGTTCTTGTCCTTGGCGCGTGCGATGTACTCCGGAATGCGATCGATGCTGCCAATTTCGGCCAGCATTTTCAGTACCGCCTCGTTGGCGCCGCCGTGCGCCGGTCCCCAGAGCGCCGCGATCCCCGCGGCGATGCAGGCGTAACAGTTGGCTCCCGTGCTGCTGGCCATGCGCACCGTGGAGGTGCTGGCGTTCTGCTCATGGTCGGCGTGCAGGATGAACAGAAGATTCAGCGCCTTGGCCGCCACGGGGTTGACGCGGTACTCCTCCGCCGGAACCGAGAACATCATGTTGAGGAAGTTCTCGCAATAGTCCAGGTTGTTGCGTGGGTGGGCGAAAGGCATGCCCACGGAGTGTTTGTAGCAGGCGGCGGCGATGGTGGGCATTTTCGCCAGAAGCCGGATCGCGGAACGGCGCCGCCCCGCAGGCTTCTGCACGTTCAGCTCTCTGTGATAAAAGGCGGATAGCGAGCCGACCACCCCGACCATCATCGCCATGGGATGGGCGTCGTAATGGAAGCCGTTGAAGAAGATGCGCAGCGCCTCGTGCAGCATGGAATGCTGCTTGATCTCGCCGCTGAACTCCCCCATTTGTTGCGGCGTGGGCAACTCGCCATACATCAGGAGATAAGCGACTTCCAGGAAATTGGAGTGTTGCGCGAGTTGCTCGATGGGGTAGCCGCGGTAGTACAGTTGCCCCGCGTCGCCGTCGATGTACGTGATGGCGCTGCTGCAACTGGCGGTGGAGAGGAAACCGGGGTCGTAGGAATACAGCCCCAGGTCGCTGCCCATCTTGCCGAAATCGACGCACGGATTGCCCAGCGTTCCGTGCCGGATGGGAAGCTCCACGGATTGGCCGTTGCGGTTGTCGATGACCGTCAGGGTATCCTTCGCCATGCCCATTACCTTGTTACACACGATTCCGGCCCCGGAAAACCCGGCGCCGGTTGGGGCGATCAGGCCGCCTGGCCGTAGCGGCGACGGAATTTGTCCACGCGGCCCGCGGTGTCGACGAGCCTTTGCTTGCCCGTATAGAATGGGTGGCAGCCGGAGCAGACTTCCACGTTCAGGTCGTGGCCTACGGTGGAGCGGGTCTCGAACGAGTTGCCGCAACTGCACTTCACGGTGATGGTTTTATAGTCGGGATGAATGTCAGCTTTCATGGAACGTCCGCCAGTTACAAGCCAGAAATTAAACGCATTATAGTACGCATTCCCCGGCCGGACCGCAACCGAACGCCGCGTCAGGCGGCCAATCTCCTCCTTCATTTCCATGCGCATCATCACGCTCAACGTTAACGGCATCCGTTCGGCGGAACGCAAGGGCTTCTTTGCCTGGCTCGCCAGCCGGGACGCCGACGTGGTCTGTCTTCAGGAGATCAAGGCCCAGACCGGGCAGATCGCCGAGGCGGCGTTTTGTCCGGCGGGTTACCGGTGTCACGTCCACGACGCGGAGAAAAAAGGCTACAGCGGCGTTGCGCTATACAGCCGCTGCGAACCGGACGAAGTTATCGCCGGTCTGGGCTGGCCGGACATGGACGCGGAAGGCCGGTTCCTGGAGGGGCGTTTCGGCGACCTGAGCGTGGTGTCGATCTATCTGCCTTCCGGCTCGTCCAGCGAGGCGCGCCAGCAGGTGAAGTTTTCCTTCATGGAGCGTTTTCAGCCCTTCCTCGATCAGTGTCTGAACTCGGGACGGCGCTACATTTTCTGCGGCGACTGGAACATTGCCCACCAGCCCATCGACTTGAAGAACTGGCGCTCCAATCAAAAAAACTCCGGTTTTCTTCCCGAGGAGCGCGCCTGGCTGGATCATTTGTTCGCCCAGGGTTGGGTGGACGCCTTTCGCGTCGTCAACCCGGAGCCGGAGCAGTACACCTGGTGGTCGAATCGGGGGCAGGCCTGGGCCAAGAACGTCGGGTGGCGCATCGATTACCACATCGTCAGCCCGGCGTTACGTCCGGCCATCCGCGCGGCGTCTATCTACAAGGCGGAGCGCTTTTCCGATCATGCGCCGTTGACCATCGATTATGACCTCTAAGGAGGACGGCCTGTGGCGCAGCATCTTCTCCGCGCGCATGGGCCTTGCCTTGGCATTGGGTTTTTACAGCGGCCTGCCGCTGTTGTTGACCGGCTCGACTTTGCAAGCCTGGCTCAAGGAATCCGGCCTGAGCCTGGCCAGCCTCGGCGCGTTGTCGCTGCTGGGTCTGCCTTACACCTTGAAGTTTCTCTGGGCGCCGTTGTTCGATCGCTACCGCTGGAGCGGCCTGGGGCGGCGGCGCGGCTGGCTGCTGGCCAGCCAGTTATCGCTGGCCGCGGTCTGCGCCGCGCTGGCGCGCGTCGATCCGGCCGCCGCGCCCTTGGCGGTGGCGGGCTTGGCGTTGCTGCTGGCGTTTTTCTCGGCCAGCCAGGATATCGTCGTCGACGCCTGGCGACGGGAAAGCCTCGCCGATCATGAGCAGGGATTCGCCGCCTCGCTGTACGTCAACGGCTACCGCCTCGGCATGCTTCTCAGCGGCGGCGGGGCGTTGATTCTCGCCGATTACTCGGGTTTCCGCGCCGTGTATGTGAGTGCCGCAGTGTTGATGTTAAGCGGCGCGCTGCTTACCCTCGCCGCGGCCGAACCGGCCCTTTCCCAACGCCCGCCCGCCAGCCTGCGCGAGGCGGTGCTCGCGCCGTTCGGCGAATTTCTGGCTCGGCCGCGCTGGGGAGTCATCCTGCTGTTCATCGTCGCCTACAAGCTCGGCGACGCCGTGGCCGGGCAGATGACCACCCCGTTTTACCTGGACTTGGGTTTCAGCAAGAGCGAAATCGGTGCGGTGGTGAAGCTGTTCGGTTTGTGGGCCACACTGATCGGCGCCTTGATCGGCGGAACGCTGTTGCTGCGCCTGAGGTTGGAAAGCGCATTGTGGGGTTTCGGCATCCTGCAGGCGCTGTCCACCGCCAGCTTTGTGGCATTGGTTCACTGGGGCGCCTGGCTGCCGGGACTGGCGCTGGTCGTCACCTTCGAGAATGTCTCCGCGGGCATGGGCACCGCGGCCTTCGCCGCCTTTATGGCGATGCGCACCAACCGCCGCTTCACCGCGACCCAGTACGCCCTGTTGTCCAGCCTGATGGGCGTGCCGCGCGTGGTGCTCGCCGCCCCGAGCGGCTGGCTGGCGGAAATCCTGGGCTGGCCGGTCTTCTTCTTCTGCTGTGCGGCACTGGCCGTGCCGGGGCTGTTGTTGATCCGCCGGTTACCGGCGCACTCGGGACAAGGCGTCCTCCAGTAGTTGCCGTTGCTCCTCGGCGTGCATCTTGTGGCTGCCGGTCGCCGGGGCGGCTGAGCGGGCGCGGCCGGCGTATTTCAGTTCCAGGCCCGCGCCGGTGAATTGCTGGAAGCGGTGGCGGATTTCGTACCACGCGCCCTGGTTTTCGGGTTCTTCCTGGCACCAGACCAGTTCGCGCAGCGCGGGATAGCCGTCGAGCGCTTTCTGCAAGTATTCCGCGGGGAACGGATAAAGCTGTTCGATGCGCGCGACGGCGATGTCGGTCTTGCGGGCGCGGCGGGCTTCGAGTAGGTCGTAGTAGATTTTGCCCGTGCACAGCACGACCCGCGAAATCTTGGTGCGGTCGAGATCGTCCACTTCGTCGATGACGGGCCGGAAGCCGCCCGTGGCCAAGTCTTCCAGCGGCGAGGCCGCGAGGGGGTGGCGCAGCAAGCTTTTGGGGCTCATGACGATCAGCGGCTTGCGGTAAGGGCGCAGCAACTGGCGGCGCAAGAGGTGGAAGATTTGCGCCGGCGTGGTCGGAGCGCAGACCTGCATGTTCATTTCCGCACACAACTGCAGATAGCGTTCCAGGCGCGCCGAGGAGTGTTCCGGCCCCTGGCCCTCATAGCCGTGCGGCAGAAGCAGCGTCAATCCGCACAGCCGGCCCCACTTCGCTTCGCCGGAACTGATGAACTGGTCGATGAGCACCTGGGCGTTGTTGGCGAAGTCGCCGAACTGGGCTTCCCAGATGGTCAGCGTGTCCGGTTCGGCACTGGCGTAGCCGTATTCGAAGCCGAGTACGCCTTCCTCGGAGAGCAGCGAATTGTGGATGTGCAGCCGCCCCTGCTCGGGGGTGAGATGGCCCAACGGCGTGTAGGCCGCGCCGCTGTTCTGGTCATGCAGGACCGCGTGGCGGTGGAAGAAGGTGCCGCGCTCGCAGTCCTGTCCGGTGATGCGCACACTGTGACCTTCGGCCAGCAGTGCCGCATAGGCGAAGTTTTCCGCGCAGCCCCAGTCCAGCGGCTGTTTGCCGTCCAGCATGTCGCGGCGGCTTTGCAGCAGCGCGGCGATGCGCGGGTGCGGGCTGAAGCCGGGCGGCAGCGCCAGCCACTTTTCGCCCAGGGCGCGCAATGCTTCCAGGGGAACGGCGGTATTCGCTGACGCTTCCCAATCCTGGTTCTGGTAGCGCGTCCAGATTTGTCGGGGATAGTCGGGATTGTCGACGATGTTGCGCGCCACGGTATCGCCGCGTTCCAGGGCGTCGCGGTAGTCGCGCTCCATTTGCCCGGCTGCGCCAGCGTCGGCTACGCCCTCTTCGGCCAGTTGCTCGGCGTAAAGACGGCGCGTGGTCGGATGGTTGCGGATGAAGCGGTACATCAGCGGCTGGGTGGCGGCGGGCTCGTCCGCCTCGTTGTGGCCGTGGCGGCGGTAGCAAAGGAGGTCGATCACCACGTCCTTGTGGAAGGTCATGCGGTAGTCCAGCGCCAGGCGGGTGACGAACAGCACCGCTTCCGGATCGTCGCCGTTCACGTGGAACACCGGGGCCTGCACCATGTGGGCCACGTCGGTGCAATAAAGCGTGGAGCGGGCGTCGCGCGCCGCACTGGTGGTGAAGCCGATCTGGTTGTCGATGACGATATGCAGTGTGCCGCCGGTGGTGAAGGCGGGAGTCTCGGCCATGTTGAGGGTTTCCATGACGATGCCCTGTCCCGCGAAGGAGGCATCGCCGTGGATCAGCACCGGCAGCACCCGGTCGCGGCCGTCCGTGCCGATGCGGTCCTGGCGGGCGCGCACCGAGCCTTCCACCACCGGATTGATGCTTTCCAGGTGCGAGGGGTTGAAGGCGAGGGCCAGGTGCACCGTGCCGCCGGGGGTGGCCACGTCGGAGGAAAAGCCCTGGTGGTATTTCACGTCGCCGGAGGTGGCGATGCCGCCATGCTCGGTTTTGCCCTCGAACTCGCCGAACAATGCAGCGGGATTCTTGCCCAGGATGTTGATCAGCACGTTGAGCCGGCCGCGGTGCGCCATGCCGATGACGATTTCCCTGATGCCCTGTTCGCCGGCGCGCTGGATGGTCTCGTCCAGCAGGGGGATGAGGCTTTCGCCGCCTTCCAGGGAAAAGCGCTTTTGTCCCACGTATTTCTGGTGCAGGTGTCGTTCCAGGCATTCGGCGGCAGTGAGGGAGCCGAGCAGCCAGCGCTTCTTGTCCGCGTCCAGAATCAGGCGGGCGCGGCAGCTTTCCAGGCGGTCCTTGATCCAGTTCCTGATGTCCGTATCGACGATGTGGGTGTATTCGCTGCCGATGCTGTCGCAATAGGTTTCCCGCAGGATGGCGAGAATCTCGCGCAAAGGCAGTTTGTCGGGCACGTCCGCCAGGGTGCCGGTGTCGAACACCGTGTCCAGGTCGGTCTCGCGGAGGCCGAAATAGGTCAGTTCCAGGTCGGGCGTCGGCGGTTTGGGTTCGAATAGCAGTGGATCGTTGTCCGCGCCCTGATGTCCCCGGGCCCGGTAGTTGTTGATGAGCCGCGCCACCGCCGACTGCTTGCGGATGTTCTCCTCGCTGAGGGTGAACTGGTAGTCGGTGCGGTAGCGGTAGGTGCTGGCTTCCTTGGCTTCCCTGACCAGGCGGCGGCGAATCTTGCTGTGCGCCACTTCCTTCTGCCCTGCCGCGCCGCGCTGCAGTTGGCGGAACTGCTCGCGCCAGGTTTCCTCCACCGATTCCGGGTCCTTGAGGAAACGCTCGTACAAGCGCTCGATGAACGCGGCGTTCGCCCCCGAAAGCGCGGAGGCGTCGATGAAGGCTTCGAGGGAGTCCGGCCGCTGGCTCATGGTCTTGACGCGGAGTTATGTCAGTCCGACATGGTAATGCGCCCGGTACCACTCCACAAACCGTTTCACGCCCTCCCGCACCGGCGTCGCCGGCGCAAAGCCGGTCAGCGCGGCCAATTCCGCGGTATCGGCGTAAGTGGCGGGCACGTCGCCGTCCTGCAGGGGAAGGAAGTTCTTTTTTGCTTCCATCCCCAGGGCGCTTTCCAGGGCGGCGATGAAATCCAGCAATTCCACCGGCTGATGGTTGCCGATGTTGTATACCCGGTACGGCGCGTTGCTGATGGCCGGGTCCGGATTCGCCGCATCGAAACGGGGGTCGGCTTCGGCGGGCTTGTCCAGCACGCGCACCACGCCTTCGACGATGTCGTCGATGTAGGTGAAGTCGCGGCGCATCCGGCCGTGGTTGTATACGTCAATGGGCCGGCCCTCGAGAATGGCCCGGGTGAAGAGAAAGAGCGCCATGTCGGGCCGCCCCCACGGGCCGTAGACGGTAAAGAAACGCAGCCCCGTGGCAGGCAGGCGGTACAGATGGCTGTATGTGTGCGCCATCAGCTCGTTGGCTTTTTTGGTGGCGGCATACAGGCTGACCGGGTGGTCGACGGCATCATGCTCGGAGAAGGGCATCCTGGCGTTGCCGCCGTAGACGCTGGAACTGGACGCATAGACCAGGTGTTCCACTGGGGCGTGCCGGCAGCCTTCCAGGATGTTGACGAAGCCGACCAGGTTGCTGTCCACGTAGGCGTGGGGATTCTGCAGCGAGTAGCGCACCCCCGCCTGGGCGGCCAGGTGGACGACACGCTGCGGCTGCTCGCGGGCGAACAGTTCCGCCATGCCGGGCCGGTCGGCGACATCCATTTTGACGAAGCGGAAACGCGGGTGACCAGTCAGGCGGGCGAGGCGGGCTTCCTTGAGGCCGACTTCGTAGTAGTCGTTGAGATTGTCCAGCCCGAGCACCGCATCGCCTCGCTCCAGCAGCGCCAAGGCGGTGTGCATGCCGATGAAGCCGGCCGTGCCGGTGAGAAGGATTTTACTCATGCCGCGGACTGCTGTGGCGCACACCCCAATGGGTTGCCGAACGACGATCCGGCCGTGGCCTCATGGGTTGGGCGGGCCGTCGAGCCCCGCTTCCACCATGGCCACGGCGCGGAAGGTGGCGCGTCCCTTGTTGAGGGTTTCCTCCCACTCGTTGCGCGGGATGGAGTCGTGCACGATGCCGGCGCCGGCCTGGATGTGCAACTGCCCGTCCTTGATGACGGAGGTGCGGATGGCGATGGCGGTATCCAGGTTGCCCGACCAGCCGATGTAGCCCACCGCGCCCGCATAGACGCCGCGCTTGACCGGTTCCAGCTCGTCGATGATCTCCATGGCGCGGATTTTCGGCGCGCCGCTTACCGTGCCGGCGGGGAAGGTGGCCTTGAGCACGTCGAAGGCATCCAGACCGTTCCCCAAACGGCCGGTGACGTTGGAGACGATGTGCATGACGTGGGAATAGCGCTCGATGACCATCTTGTCGGTGACTTTCACCGTGCCGGTTTCCGCCACCCGGCCGGCGTCGTTGCGCCCCAGGTCGATGAGCATCAGGTGCTCGGCGATTTCCTTGGGATCGGCCAGCAAATCCTTTTCCAGCGCCGCGTCTTCCTCCGGCGTGGCGCCGCGCTTGCGCGTCCCGGCAATGGGACGCACCGTGACTTCGCCATCCTCCAGGCGCACGAGGATTTCCGGCGACGAGCCAACCACGTGGAAATTATCCAGGTCCAGGTGAAACATGTACGGCGAGGGGTTGAGGCAGCGCAAGGCCCGATAAAGATCCAGCGGCGCGGCGGAATAGGGGATGGACAGGCGCTGGGAGAGCACGACCTGCATCACGTCGCCCTCGACGATGTATTCCTTGATGCGCCGCACGGCGTTCTCGAAGCCTTCCTGGGTGAAGCCGGAGACAAAATCGTCTTCCTCCACCCGCTTCGCCTTCGCGGGAGGCGGTGCGGTGCGGGCGGTTTTGCGGCGCAGATCGGCGGCCAGTTGCTCCAGGCGTGCCTGCGCCTTGGGGTAGGCATCCGGCTGGGTGGGATCGGCGTGGGTGAGAATGAGCAGCTTGCCGCTCAGGTTGTCGAACACCAGCAGTTCTTCCGATACCATCAGCAGGATGTCCGGCACGCCCAGGGGGTCGGGCTTGGCTGCCTCGCGCAGTTTCGGTTCGATATAGCCGACGGTCTCGTAGCCGAAATAGCCCACCAGCCCGCCGCTGAAGCGCGGCAGGCCGGGGAGGGCGGGCACACGGAAACGGGCGGCGAATCCTTCGATCCAGCCGAGCGGATCGGGCGTTGCAAAGGTTTCGGTCACGGCGCCGTCCCGCTCCAGCGTGACCGTCTCGCCGCACACTTTGACCACCGTGCGGCACGGCAGGCCGATGAAGGAATAGCGCCCCCAACGCTCGCCGCCGTGCACCGACTCGAAGAGGTAGGAATAGGGGCCGTCGGCCAGCTTGAGGTAGGCGGAGAGGGGTGTGTCCAGATCGGCCAGCACTTCGCGGGCGATGGGGATGCGGTTGTAGCCCTGGCGGGCGAAATCCTGGAATTGTTCGGGCGTCATGATAGTTGTCGGCTTAAACGGGGAATGAGCGAAGCGTTACCCACGAGGGGGCTGCATTTTTCGGCTTAGCGACGCCATCGTTCTCCGGACATGAACGCGATTTCGCTCATTATGCCGCCTGTTTCAGCAGTTCGGGCAGTTCGGCGATGGAGTGGATGAGTGCGTCAGCCTCAAGATCTTCCGCCCGTTCGCAACGGCGATAGCCGTATGTGACGCAGACGATGTCGAAATCCGCGGCACGGGCGGCTTGCACGTCGTTTTCGGAATCGCCCACCATGAGGCATTCTTCGGGCGCAAAGCCGAATTTCTTCGCGGTTTTCAGCAGTGGCTCCGGATGCGGCTTGTGCCGCTCGAACTGGTCGCCGCAGCCGACGTAGTCCAGGTATTCGGCTACGCCCAACTGTTCCAGCAGGGGCAGGGTGAAGCGGGAGTGCTTGTTGGTTACGACTGCCAGCAAAAAGCCGTGTTGTTTGAGTTTGCGGAGTCCCTCCAGTACTCCCGGAAACAACCCGCCGCGCTCGCACAGGTGCGCGGCGTAGATTTCCGAGAAAAGGGCCAAGCCTTCCGCGAAGCGTTCCGGTTCTTCTTCCGGATGCATTTCCCCCGTGAGGGCGCGCTTGACCAGCGTGGACACGCCGTTGCCGATCCAGCTGCGCACTTTTTCCGGGCCGTGAGGCGGCAAGCCGAGGCGCGACCGCATGGCGTCCACGGCAAAGGCCAGGTCCGGCGCGCTGTCCACCAGCGTGCCGTCCAGGTCGAAAACGATCAGATCCGGTCTTTGCACTTGCTAGCGCTGTGCCTTGGCCAGTTCGTCGCGCAACGACTTGACGATGCTGTCGTAGCGGTTGGGGTCGCTGTCCAGCGCCTTGCCGAACACCGCGGAGCCGGCCACGAAGGTGTCCACGCCGGCCTCGGCCACTTCGCGGATATTGGCCGGACCCACGCCGCCGTCGATTTCCAGGCGGATGTCATGGCCGCTGGCGTCGATGCGCTTCCTCACCTCGCGGGCCTTGTCCAGCACGTAGGAGATGAACTTCTGCCCGCCGAAGCCGGGGTTGACCGACATGAGCAGGATCATGTCCAACTTGTCCATGACGTGATCCAGGTAGCTGAGCGAGGTCGCCGGGTTGAACACCAGGCCGCACTTGCAGCCGTTGTCCTTGATGAGCTGCAGGCTGCGGTCGATGTGATCCGAAGCTTCCGGGTGGAAGGTGATGTAAGTGGCGCCGGCCTTGGCGAAGTCGGGAATGATGCGATCCACCGGCTTGACCATCAGGTGCACGTCGATGGGTGCGGTGACGCCATGCTTGCGCAGGGCCTCGCAGACCAGCGGGCCGATGGTCAGATTGGGCACGTAATGGTTGTCCATGACGTCGAAATGGACGACATCCGCCCCGGCGTTGAGCACGTTGTCCACTTCCTCGCCCAGCTTGGCGAAGTCGGCGGAGAGGATGGACGGGGCAATCCAGAATGGGTTCATGATGAAACTCGCGGGCTGAGGAACAAAAAAATCCGTTGACGGGAACGCCACAGGAAATAGCGATTCCGGGTCAACGGAACTGGTTTTATTTTTACACCTGCCGCCTGGCCGGGCAAGGCAGGCGGCTCGGGGCGTCCTCAGCGCAGCAGCACGAAAAACGCGTTTCCGCCGCGCTGGATGTTCAGCAGGACTTCCGGGCTCTTGCCGACGGCGGCCTCCAGTTCGTCCAGATCGCGCACCGGCCGCTTGTTGGCGGAGACGACGACGTCGCCCGGCCGGATGCCTGCCTGGAAGGCGGGGGACGCGGTGTGAATTTTTTCGACGCGCACGCCGCGGACGTTGTCGTCCGGCGAGGTCGGCGACAACACCACGCCGGTGAGTTTCGGGTGGAAGCGCTTGCCGTCCTCGCTCTGCTTTTTCGGCTTGGCGATGGTGGCGGTTTTGGTCTGGGACCTCCCCTGGTGGAGAATTTCCATGCGCACTTCGTCGCCGATTTTCATCAAGCCGACCTGGTTGCGGATGTCCATGGCGCTTTTCGCAGCCTTGCCGTTTACGGTGAGCAGCACGTCGCCCTGTTCCAGTCCCGCCTTGGCCGCGGGAGAATCCGGCT
>DATDOO010000199.1:0-6457 GCA_035293245.1 Methylococcaceae bacterium | reverse complement strand
CAACCTGGGCGCCTATGCCTCGCTGAAGGCCAGCCATAAACTGGTGTGGGGGCATTGGTGGCGGACGCTCACCGTGTACATGGTGCCGGGTATTTTGATGATTATCTTCTATGCCCTCGTGGGCATGATCGGTTACGGCCTCAGCGACAAGGCGGCAACACCCGGCACGTTTGGCGTCTCCGACATCGTGACCAATTTGATAACCGGATTGGTGATGCCGTATTTCTCTGCGCTGGCTTATGTGGTGTTCAACGACCTGAAGTTGCGCAAGTCCGGCGACGACCTGGCACAACGCCTTGCCCATTGAGGTTGGCTAGCAACGCGTATCGACCCGGTGATTTCCGCATGGCGCTGGCTGCTGTTGTTCGCTTGGGCCGCATCGGCCCAAGCCGGCGGCGATGCTGTGCAGGATTGCATCGCGATCGTCGCCGACCGACCCGGACAGGCAGCAATCCAAACCAAAGATTGCCCGGGGTTGTTGCTCCAGTTGCAATCGGAGGTCTGGCCGCTCACCGAACCGGAGTTGGATGAGGAAATCACGCTGGCACAACTTCGGTTCCTGCAGCGCGCCCGGCAAGTCGACACGCGGGCATTGCCCGTCGATCGCGACGCCTTGGCGCAATTGCTCAAGGAGGTTCAACAGCCGGACGCCGGGGATAAGCGCGGCCAATGGTGGAAAGCGATCAACGCCTGGCTGGATCAACTGAAAAGCGGTGATTACGAAGCCGAATATCAGTGGTTGCGAAGCCTGCTGCAGGCCATTACTCCGTCCGAAAGCGTCGCCCGGGTCTTGCTGTATGGTTCGTTGGCGCTGCTGGTGGCGATGTCGCTGGGTTTGGTCGCCGTGGAGCTGTATCACGCCGGCTGGTTGACGCGCTTCGCCACAGGCCGCCGGGCCACGCGGGAGGCGGCGCACGCTAGGCCGCGCACACAAATCGGCGCTTTGCCGGATGCTGCCGACGCAGCGCCGCCACCCCCGCGCCGGCAACTGGCCGCGCTGCTGGATGCCGTGATCGACGCGCTGGCCGCGCAGAACCTGCTTCCCGCCGACGCCACGCTGACCCACCGGCAATTGCTGCGCGCCGCCGCCGGCCGCTCCACGCCGGTCCAGGTTTTTCAACGCCTGGTGGAGACGGCCGAACCGGTCCTCTACGGCCGGCACGAGGCCAGCCGGGATCTGCTGGCGGCCGTTCGCCGCGACGCGCAGCACGTATTGAAGCCGGACGCGCCGTGAAAGAGCGCCTGATCACTTTGGCGACGGCGCTGCTGGCGTTGGGACTGAGCCTGTTCCTGCTGTCTCCACCGCAACCGCCGGAGCCCAAAATATCGCTGCCCAGCAGCGAAGACCGCGGCAAGGCCGGCCTGAAGGGAATGGCCGAGTGGTTACGGCGGCAAGGCGTTCCGGTCGCCAGCCTGCGCAATCGCTACGACCACTTGCGGGAGCTTTCCGGACCGCCCGGCGCCGGCCATGTGCTGGTCGTCAGCCTGCCGGCGCAGAAGGATGTGGAGAAGGCCGAGTGGCGAGCCTTGCAGCGCTGGGTGGAGGACGGCAACAGCCTGCTGATTCTCGGCGCGGTGTTTTGGCGGCCGGATTGGTCGCAGCAGGAGGCCTGCTTTTGCGACGTGAAGGCGTTCCTGAAAAACTTCGCCTGGTCGCTGGACGAGGACGACCTGGAGCCTTCGAAAGGCCAGGCACCATCCGGCGAGAAAAGTTTTCGGGAGAAACTCGCGGCCGTGCAGGCCGGAATCAAAGCGCAAATTCCCGTCGACGATCGGTTGCTGCCGATCGCCGGCCAGACTTTGACTCGAGGCGTCGAGCAGCTGTCCACCCAGACGGTGCCTCACCTGATGGAAAAAACCTGGTCCCTGCAGGCAAACGACGACGGCAATCTGGCGCTGAATCTGTTGCTGCGTTCCGACGATCGGGCCGTCGCGTTTTGGCAGATCAGCGCCGGCCAAGGGCAGATATTCCTGTCGCTGGCGCCGGATCTATTCAGCAATCAGCGCCTGGGACAGTCCGACAATGCCCGTTTCCTCGCCAACCTGCTGGGCCAGGCACTGGCCAGGGACGGCAAGGTCATTTTCGACGACTACCACTTCGGCTTGTCGGAACTGTACGATCCCGAGCGCTTTTTCAGCGACAGCCGCCTGCACCGGACCCTGGCGTTCCTGGGCCTGATGTGGCTACTGTACGTTGCGGGCTACAGCAACCGCCTGGCGCCGGTGCGCCCGCCCGCGCCGAAACCTTCCATGCGCGATTTCGTCGACGTGACCGCCGGGTTCTTCGCCCGGCGCATCCCGGAACCGGCCCTCGCCGCGGAGCTGCTGCGCCAGTTCCTGCTCGACGTGCGGCGCGTGCGGCGGCTCGGCGACGACCAACAAGCCTGGCTGTGGCTGGAGCGCCATCCGCAGATCGCGCCGGCCGATCTCGCCGCAGTGAAGCGCGTCCAGGCCGGGCGGCGTATTCCGCTGCTGCGGCTGGCGGAAGCGCTCCGGCAGATTCGCCAGCTCGCCCTGTGATCCTACCCTACCCTGCTTACCGCCCAATGGACGACGCCATGACCACCCCGAACCCCGCCCAGCAATTGGAGCAGACGCTCAAGCAGGAATTGGGCAAAGTGATTTTCGGCCTGGAAGAGGTCCTGCACGGCCTGACGCTGGCCTGGATCGCCAACGGCCACGCCTTGCTGGAAGGCCCGCCGGGCCTGGGCAAGACCTTGCTGGCCAAGGCGCTGGCGCAGTTGATGGGCGGCCGTTTCGGCCGGGTGCAGGGTGCGGCGGACTTGATGCCGTCGGACATCACCGGCCTGCACGTCTTCAACGCCGAAAACCACCGCTTCGAGTTCGTGCCGGGGCCGCTGTTCAATCAGGTGGTGCTGGTCGACGAGATCAACCGCACCGGCCCCAAGACCCAATCGGCCCTGCTGCAGGCCATGGAGGAAAACGCGGTCACGCTGGATCGCAAGACCTATACCCTGCCCGAAGACTTTTTCCTGATCGCCGCGCAAAACCCGCTGGATTTCGAAGGCGTCTATCCCTTGCTGGAATCCCAACTGGACCGGTTCCTGATCCGCCTGTTGATGACGTATCCCGATACCGATACCGAAATCGCGGTCCTGAGCCGCTACGACCGCCCCGGCGGCGGCCATAGCGAAGCCTTGCAAACCATCAACAGCGCGCCCCAGGAATTGTTGCGGCAGGCGCGCGCGGCGGCGGCGGCCGTGCACGTCGAGCAGGCGCTGTACCGCTATGGGGCGGCGCTCGCCGCCGCCAGCCGCAGCCATCCGCGCTTGAGTCTGGGCCTGTCGCCGCGCGGCGTGCTGGCGGTGATGCGGCTGGCGCGGGTGGAAGCCACCCTGCAAGGCCGCGACTACATGCTGCCGGACGACATGAAAACCGTGGCGCCGCTGGCGGTCGGCCACCGCCTGCTGCCGACTTCCGAGGCGCTGCTGGAAGGCTTCGACGCCCTGCAAATCTACCGGGAAATCGAAGCGCAAATCCCGGCGCCGCGCGGTGCGGAGAGTTTTTGATGTCCCTGTCGCCCCGCGCGCTGGCTTTGGCGCTGGCCATCGGGCTGCTGGCCATCGCCGGCGTGTGGGCCGGCGAACCGCTCCAGGGCGTGTGGCGCTGGCTCGCCGCGCTGTGGCTGTTGCTCGTCGCCTGGGAACGGCTGCGCCTGGCGCAGGACTTCACCATCCGGCGCCGCATCGGCGGCGCGCTGGCCCTGGGCGAGCCGGCCCACTACGAAATCCGCGTCAGCCACCGCGGAACAACCGCGCGACTGCTGGAAACCCAGCCCGAATATCCCGCCGCCCTGGAAGCCGACAATCCGCTGCAACGCTGGCGGTTGGCGCCGGGCGATCGCGCCTTACGGCAGTTGGCCATCATGCCCATCGCCCTGGGCGCCGTTCCCCTGGGGCCTTTGCACGTGCGGGTGCTGGGCGGATTCGGTTTGTGCTGGTGGTCGCAGCGGCATGACGACGGACTGACCCTGCAAGTCGTGCCGGCGGCCCTGTCGCACGCGGCGGGACCGGGCAACAGCCGGGCCGGCGACCGCCGCAACCGCTTGCAGGCGGGCAGCGGTGTCGACTTGCTGGAAATGCGCGATTACCGTCCCGGCGACCTGCCCCATGCCATCGACTGGAAAGCCACGGCGCGGCGCGGCAAGCCGGTGGTGCGGCGGTTCCAGCGCGACCAGCGTCTGCAACTGGCCGTGCTGGTCGACTGCGGGCGGGCCAGCCGCGTGCATGCCGGCAACATGCAGCGCCTGCAGCATTACGTCAACGTCGCCGCGCGCCTGGCCGAGCTGGCTGCCCGGCACGACGATCAGGTCGGCTGCCTGGCTTACGCGCAAATCCTGCTGGACCGTGCGCCGCTGGCGGGCGGGACGGCGGCGGTGCAGCGGGCGCGGCACCTGTTGGGCGGCCTGGCGGCAACCGCCGAGGAATCCAACCCGCTGATCGCCGCGCTGGAAGTCCGGCGCTTGATTCCCCACCGTGGACTGGTGGTGTTCCTGACCGACATCGAGCAACCGGAAGCCGCTTCGCAACTGTTCAAGGCCGTGCAACTGCTGGCTGCCCGCCATCAGGTGCTGGTGGCATCCGTGCAGGACCCGTCCATCGTCGCAATCGGCGGCCAGCCGGCGGAAGGCTGGCTGGATCCCTATCGCCAATTTGCCGCCCAGGACTATTTGCGCAGCCGCGAACTGACCCGGCAAAAATTGCAGCGCGGCGGAGTGGCGGTGGTGACCGCCCCGGTCGAGCATCTGGACGGACAGGTACTGGACTATTACCGCCGCCACCGCCTGCGTATCAGCGCCTGAGCGGACGTCGGCCGGGCAAGCCGAACAGCAGGGTGAGCCACAGCACCGTTCCGCTGCACAGCCCGATCACGCCCCGTTCCAGCAGATCGAAACGCGGATCCGGCGAAACGAACCCTTCGATCAGCGCCGCCATGACCAGGAACGGCGTGGCCGCCAACAGCACGGTACCGGCCTTGAGGGTGACTTCCTGAAAAGCCTGCAACCGATTGCGGCAGCCGGGACGGATCAGGGCCTCCCCCAGGCTGAGCCCCATCGCCGCGGCGATCAGGATCACGCTCAGCTCGACCACCCCGTGGCCGATCACAAACGCGAACAGGCGCCCGTCCAAACCGTGCGCGCCGGTAAAGGCGAAAATCCCGCCCAGCATCAAGCCGTTCAGACCCACGATGTACAAGGTGCCGACCCCATACAGCGCGCCGAGGGCGAAGGCGGTCAGGGTCACGGCGATGTTGTTGGTGGCGATGCCCAGCGACAGCAAGGACGACGGGGTCACGTTCAACAGATCGTCGGTCCACAATTTGCCGCTCCGGACGTGTTCGATCATCTCCTGCGAAGCGAACAGGCCGGCCAGTTCGGGAAACTGCTGCACCATGAGCCAGCCGACCGCGATGCAGAAGCAAAAGATCGCAAACGCCGCCAGCAAGCTGCCTTTCATGTCGCGCAGCAGCGCCGGCGTCTGCCGGTTATAGACATCGGCAAGCCGCGCCAGGCTGTGGCCGGGGGACTGGTACAGCTGTTCGTGCACCTGCAGATACAGGTTTTCCAGATAGCGGGACACCGGACCGTCGCGATGGAGGCGGCGCGCCAAAGACAAATCCGCCAGCAGCGCCCGGTAACCGGTCAAGAGCCCGCGCGCCTCGGTAACCGCGTCGGCCTTCGAAGCGGGTTTGTGCATCCGGTCTTCCAGCTCCTGCCACGCCCGGCGCCGCGCATTCAGCCAATGGGCCAGCGCCTGCCCTTTGCCATCGGCAGTCATGGGGCGGCCCCTTCGGCTTCGGCCAGCAGCTTGTCCAGCGTGAGCTTCAGTTGCCGGCCGTAGTGCAATTTACGATCGGCGTCGGGTGGCGGCCGGCCGATGCGTTGCAGAAACTGCTCGGCGAAACGGATGCGGGTCGCTTCTTCCAGTTCCGGCCAGCGGGCCGTCAAATCCAGCAACAAGGCCTGATCGTGCGGATTCAGGGCGGAATTCAGCGCCAGGCCGGTGGCGCGGCGCAGCGCTTTCTGCTGCGCCGCATGGTCGTAAACCAGCACCAAGCCGGCGGCCAGATCGCCGATGCGCACCTGCTGCCGGGTCAGCGCCACCGCGACCAGGCCGACGATGTACAAGCCCGGCAGGCAGTCCAGCAGGCGGAACACATTGCGCAGCAGCAAGGCGCCGGTACCCGGCGTATGGCCCTGGGAAGTAACCAGGCGCACCCCCGCCATGCGCTTGCCCGGCGTGCGGCCGGCCATGACGATTTCCAGGAGCGGGTGATACAGGAAATAGGTGGCTGCCGCCGGCATCAACCACACCCAGGTGTCAAAAAACGACGGTTTATGGCGCACGATTTCCCGCATCTGCTCGAATGAATGCAGGGCAAACCCCACCGCCAGCAACCAGGTAAGCGCCAGCAAAAAGCGGATGTGCCAATCGAT
>DATDOO010000198.1:0-2845 GCA_035293245.1 Methylococcaceae bacterium | reverse complement strand
CGCTTCCGATACCGGGATGGCGGCTTCGCCCAGTTCCATGTCCAGGCCCGCGTCGCGGGCCAGTTCCAGCAGCGCCGCGCCCAGGCCGCCACGGGTCAGGTCGCGCAGGCAGTGGATTTCGCAGCCGGCGGCGATCAGTTCGCCCACCAGGGAAGACAGGTCGGCGCAGTCGCTCTGGATGCTGGTCTCGAAGCCCAGGCTTTCCCGGGCGGAGAGGATGGCGACGCCGTGGCGGCCGATGTCGCCATTCACCAGGATGGCGTCGCCGGGGCGAATGCTGCGGGGGGCGATGCTCAGGGCGTGGTCGATCAGGCCGATGCCGCTGGTGGTGATGTACAGGCCGTCGCCCTTGCCTCTTTCCACCACCTTGGTGTCGCCGGTGACCACCGCGACACCGGCCGCCTGCGCCACGGCGTTGAGGCTGGTAAGAACCGTTTGCAAGGCGTCGAAAGGAAAGCCTTCCTCGATGATCAGCGCGGCGCTGAGATACAGCGGGCGGGCGCCGCTCATGGCCAGGTCGTTCAGGGTGCCGCAGGCGGCCAGCTTGCCGATGTCGCCGCCGGGGAAGAATAGCGGCTTCACCACGTAGGCGTCGGTGGTGAAGGCCAGCCGGGTTCCGCCGCATTCCAGGACGGCGCTGTCGTGGCGCTGCTCCAGCCAGGGGTTGTCCAGGGCTGGGCGGATGAGCTTTTCCAGCAGTTGCTGCATGAGACGGCCGCCGCCGCCGTGCCCCAGGACCGCGTGGGCGTATTGGCCGATGGGCAGGGGGCAGGCCGGGAAAAGTTCGTTATTGGCCATGGCGGTAGCGGTAGTAGGCGGCGCAAGCGCCTTCCGAGGACACCATGGTGGCGCCCAGGGGGGTGTCGGGGGTGCATTCCTTGCCGAAAGCCGGGCATTGGCGCGGATCGAGCCGGCCGGTGAGCACTTCGCCGCTACGGCAGAGGGCGGATTCGGACGAAACCAGCCCGGCGGTTTCGAAGCGCTCGGCGGCGTCGAAACGCCGGTAGCTGGGCGCGAGTCCCAGTCCGCTCAGTGGGATGGTGCCCAGCCCGCGCCAGGCAAGGTCGACCGGCTCGAAGACTTCTTTCAGGAGTTGCTGAGCCGGGACGTTGCCTTCCCGCGTCACGGCGCGCGCGTAGGCATTGACCACTGCCGCCTCGCCCCGCTCCAGCTTCTCCACGCAGGCCAGCACGCCGCGCAGGATGTCCACCGGTTCGAAGCCGGTGACCACGATGGGCACGTGGAAGGATTCCACGATGGGCTGGTATTCCCAATAACCCATGACGGCGCACACGTGGCCGGCGGCGAGCAGGCCCTGCATCCGGTTGTCCGGGGTCGACAGCAGGGCTTGCAAGGCGGGAGGCACACAGACGTGCGCCACCAGCAGGGAAAAATTGTCCAGGTTCAAGGCCCGTGCCTGACGCGCCGCCAGGGCCGTCGCCGGCGCGGTGGTTTCGAAGCCCACCGCGAAAAAAACCACTTCCCGTCCCGGGTTCTGCCGCGCCAGGGTTACCGCATCCACGGGCGAATACACCATGCGCACGTCGCCCCCCTGGGCCTTGATGCTCTGCAAATCGGTGTGCGAACCGGGGACGCGCAGCATGTCGCCGAAGGAGCAGAAAATGACTTCGGGGCGTTGGGCGAGGGACAGCGCCTGGTCGATGACGTGCTGGGGCGTGACGCACACCGGGCAGCCGGGACCGTGGATGAGGGTAAGCGAAGGCGGCAGCAGGCGGTCCAGGCCGTGTTTGACGATGGCGTGGGTCTGGCCGCCGCAGACTTCCATCAAGGTCCAGTTCCGGGTGGCCGACTGGGCGATGCGCTCGGCCAGCGCCTGGACCGTGGCCGCGTCACGGAATTCGTCAACGTATTTCATGGCGTGCTATCCATGCACGCCACCCTTCGGGCGCGGAGCGTGCAAATCCGCTCCTGCGGATTTGTCATCTTGCAGCCGGCTCAAAGCGGCGAACTCGCGCAGGGTAGCCTCGGCTTCCTCTTCATCCAGCCGGGAAATGGCGAAACCGGCGTGGACGATGACGTAATCGCCGATGCCGGCCTCCGGCACGCAGGCCAGGCTGGCTTCCTTGACCACGCCGCCAAACTGGATGCGGCCCTTGCGCGTCAAGGGATCGTCGTCGTGGTCGATGCTGAGGATTTGTCCGGGGAGGGCTAGGCACATAAGTTCAAGGCTCACGAAGTTGGCGCGCTGCGCCGAGCAGTTGCCCGAGCGCCAGTCCGCCGTCGTTGGGGGGAATGCGCTGCGGCCAGTGTACCGCGTATCCGGCCTCCCGCAGGCGGGCGTCGCACGCCTCCAGCAGGAGCCGGTTTTGAAAACAGCCGCCGCACAATACTACGGATGGAAAACCTGCAAGCGTGGCGACGTGCAATGCGATTTCCGCCAGCGTGGCATGGAAACGGGCCGCCAGGCGGCCGGCCGGGACACCGCGTGACTGTTCGGCCAGCAATTCCCGCAGCAGGGGGCGCCAGTCGACGCGCAGGGGCTCGCCGGACAGCAGGGCGAAAGGCCATGCTTTTGAATGAAGCTCTACGCGAGACTTTCCGGTCCCTTCCCCTAGTGGGGGAAGGTTAGGATGGGGGAAATCCAATAAACCGGCCGCAGCCTCTTTAGATCGCCCCCACCTGTCCTCCCCCGTGGGGGGAGGGACCGACATCCGGGCGTTATCGCTTAATTCAGCGGTATCGGGGGCGAAGGCGCAAACACCATCCCTTTCGCTGGCCTGGGCGGCCGTTTCCAGCAGCATGGCGGCCTGGCCTTCGAACTGGTTGACGAAACCGAGTCCCAGTAAGGCGGAAACCGCGTCGAACAGCCGGCCGACGCTGGAGC
>DATDOO010000197.1:0-16452 GCA_035293245.1 Methylococcaceae bacterium | reverse complement strand
CCTTCCAGGGCGCTATTCTGGGGGCGAGCCAGGTGTCGGTCGAGGCGGTGAAGGTCGAAAACAAGACGAACATCGCCACGGCGGACATCAATGCCTGGAAGACCGCCACCGCCGGTTTCATGGCGAACGCTCCGGCCATCGCCGATCGCCTGGGTTCCGGAGTCGAGGTATTGCCGGGACTGGAAGTGCGCAGTACGGGCGATCTCACCCTGAGCAACGCGTGGGATCTGTTGTCCTGGCGCTACAGCGTGAACGGCCAGAGCCTGCCGGGCGTACTCACCTTGCGGGCGGTGGGTAACACGAACGTCAACGCAGGCATCAGCGACGGCTTCGGCGCCGGCAGTCTGATTCCCGGCCAGAACCTGACCAACAAATTGCAGCCGGGCGAGTCCTGGTCTTACCGCGTGGTGGCGGGCGCCGATCTTTCGGGCGCGGACGTTCTGGCCACCAACAGGACTGAAACCGGTAACGTGACGCTGGCCAGCGGCGCGGTGGTGCGTACCGGTACCGGCGACATCGACGTGGCGGCGGGCGGCAACATCGTGCTGGCCGACGATGACCAGACCAGCGCCAGCTACAAGTACACGACGGGAGACAAGGCGGCGATCTACACGGCTGGACGCCCGGAACTGACCGGGCACGTCGATGGGGCGGGTACCTCCTTCGATTCCTACTACGGCGCGTTCAAACCGAATACCACGGCGCTCACTTTCTACGCGGAGTATCCAGTGGATGGCGGCGACGTTACGCTGAAGGCCGGGGGAGACATCAAGGGCGCCAGCACGCCGCAGCTCATCAGCGATTGGCTGGTTCGTACCGGCGACTGGAATCCGGACGCGGGGAAGATGACTCCGGTCGCCTGGGGCATTGCGCTGGATCAGCCGGCCCTGATCGGCAATAAGTCCGCCCTTCGAAACGTCGAGAACGTCAAGGCCGGCTTCAAGCAAAACATCGGCGCCTTGGGTGGCGGCGACATCACGGTCGTGGCGGGCGGCAACGTGGAGGATTTGTCCGTGATGCTGCCGACCACCGGCAAGCAGGTGGGCAAACCGTCGTCCACCAATCTGCTGACGAACGCCAACAACACGTTCGACAGCAACGAGGTGCTGGTTCGTGGCGGCGGCAATCTGCGGGTCGACGCGGGGGGCGACGTCAAGGGCGGCGTGTATTTCGTCGACCGGGGCAGCGCGCGCCTGGAAGCCGACGGCAGCGTGACCGGCGGCAAGCAATACCGGTCGGGGCCACTGTTCGCCATGGGCGATACCGACTTCAAGGTCCAGTCCCGGGGCGACATCGCCGTGGGAACGGTATTCAACCCGTCCCTGGTGCAGCCTTCCTACAGCTCGGACAAAAAGGCGCTGTTTACGACCTACGGGAACGAAAGCGCCATTGCGCTTACCTCTGTGGGCGGGAACGTAGTCTTCAACAACGATATAGGGGCGGTCCGTTCCAATTATCAAAAGTGGACGCGATCCGGAGCCACGGTTACCAAGAGCGACATCATGAGCACCGATTGGGAGGGCGTGTTGACCCTCTACCCCGGCACGCTGAACGCCCAGGCGTTGAGCGGCGATATCGATCTGATCCGCTCCTTTACCCTGTTTCCGACTCCGGAGGGCGATTTGCAACTCCTGGCGGGAGGCAGCGTAACGACGGGACAAGCGGGCAACAAGGTGGAAGTGAACTTATCGGATGCGGACGCTGCGCAACTGCCGAGGATCGGCCTGCCGCAAACCACGATGAACGCGGTGATGCTGAAACTGCAAATCGACGGCGCCGCCAAGAACACGCACGCCACTCAGCCGGTGCATTTGGACGATTCTACGCCGGTCCGGGTGGTCGCCAAGACAGGGGACATTTCCAGCCGGGACAGCAAGAACCAACTGGTTTTCGGTCTGGCCAAGCGCGCCGAATTTACGGCCGGACGCGACATTTTCAATATCGGCCTGAAAGTGCAAAACGTCAGGCCTGGCGATGTGACGCTCATGCAGGCCGGCCGCGACATCAAGTACAGCGAGTCGATCAACGTGCTGACCGGCGAGGGGGGTACGGGGCAGCCGCTCGAAGTCTCCGGGCCGGGGTACTTCCAAATGGTCGCCGGGCGGAATATCGATCTGGGCGCATCCATCGGCGTTAATACCATTGGCGACACGTTCAACGCGGCACTAGCCGACGAGGGCGCCAGCTTTTCCGCCTGGGCCGGCCAAGTCGAGAAGCCCGACTACGAAGCGTTTTTCCGGCATTACTTCGTGGAGGAAGGGCGCTACGACTTTCACATTGGGAACCTGAGCAGGGAAGATTCCCTGGCCTTGCTGAACCGGCTCCCGGAAGCCTATCGGCGGCTGATTGCGCAAAAGGTGCTGTTCAGCGAATTGCGGGTCGCCGGTAGCGCGCATCTGGGCGCCCCTTTGACCAACGCCTTGGCCTCCATCGCCGAAGGGAAGGGAGCGGTGTCCATCGATCACGAGGCGCTAAAGAAACTGGGCGCGGACGTGGCCGATCCGGTCGGGCGCGTGACCTTGCCGGCGAACGGCCGGGCCAGGGCCGAAGCCGTGAAATCTTCCGGCTATCAGCTTGGCTATCAGGCCATCGATCTTCTTTTTCCCGGTACACAGTGGAAAGGCGATGTCTCGCTGTTCAAGAGCAAGATGCACACCGTGGACGGCGGCGACATCGCACTGGTCGTGCCGGGCGGCCGGGTGAACGCCGGGTTGGCCGGGGAAGTGGACAAGAAGCCCGATGAACTGGGAATCATCGTGCAGCGCACCGGCGCCATGGACGTGTTCACGAAGCACGACTTCCTGGTCAATCGCGCCCGCGTCATGACGCTAGGCGGCGGCGACCTCACCGCATGGTCGTCGTTCGGCGACATCGACGCCGGCAAGGGCGCCAGAGGCGCATTGGCCGCGCCGCCGCCGACCATCAGTTTCGATGCGGACGGGAACCCCGTGGTCGAGTTCCCGCCCGTGGTTTCCGGCAGCGGCATCCGCACGGTGGCCAGCGGCGACGACGATGCCGGGGACGTGTTCCTGGCGGCGCCCAACGGCGTCATCGATGCCGGCGAGGCAGGCATCGCCGGGCAGAACGTGTTTGTCGCCGCCGCGTCGCTCCTGAATGCCGGCAATATCGAGGTGGGTGGCGCGTCGTTCGGAACGCCCACTGCCGCTGCGCCGCCGGTCGTGGTGCCGGGTGCCGACGGCGCCGCCGCCTCCGCCACCAAATCTGCGGGCGCCTCCGACGAAGGGCTGAGCGCCAAGAGCGCCGAGTCCGCCGACGCAGGCCAGAAAGCGGGCAGCCTGAACATGCTGAGCGTGGACCTGGTGGGCTTCGGCGATTGCAGCGTGGGCGAGGTGCGGGAAGGGAAAGCCGGCTGCGGCGGCTGATGCCGGACAATCCCCGGCCGGCACCCTGCGGGCGGCTTCGCCGTCCGATTTGAACGGCATAGGGTCGCGCGAAGGTATTCTCGAATCACGCCTGTTTGAGGAACAAAAGGCGCATCGCCGTGAACCCGCCAACGCGTGCTGGAAAATTTCGCCCGATCCTCTGCCTTGTCATCGCGCTGGGCGCCTGGGCGGTGGAAAACGGGGCGATTCCGGACGGCGCGCTGCTCGTCCGCATTCAGCAGGAATATGGCGCGTCGGCCATGGGGCGGGTGAGCGCCTGGGGCGACCTGATGCGCAGCCTGCCGGGACAGGACGAATGGTCCCAGTTGCAGGCGACCAATGCGTTTTTCAACCAGATTCCCTATCGGGATGACCAGCGGCAATGGAACGTCCCGGATTACTGGGAAACGCCGCTGGAATTGCTGATTGTGAACGGCGGAGACTGCGAAGACTACGCGCTGGCCAAGTACTTCACGCTCAGGGCAATTGGCGTGCCGGACGACAAGCTGCGCATCACCTACGCGAAAATCTGGCTGGCGAAACGGGGTAGGCTGGAGCCGCACATGGTGTTGACCTATTACGAGCATCCCGGCGCCGAGCCCCTGGTCATGGACAATACCCGTCCGGACATCCTTCCCGCGTCCCGACGCACCGACCTTGCGCCCACCATGAGCTTCAATGCATCGGGACTGTGGGCCGCGCGTCAACGCGGCCAGAACGGCCGCCTCGGAGATACGAACAGCCTGACCCACTGGGTGGCCATGATGGGGCGTATGAACTAACTGGGGCTGTCATGCGGCTGTAACCGCGGTGTAGCAAAGCTGAAACCTTGGCGTAACAAAATGCGGCAAGTTTTTTTAGAACTTCCGCATTTCTTCCCCATGTCCAAAACTCTGCGATTCGCATCCTTCGGCGTCCTTTTGTGCCTGTTTTCCGGAGTGGCCTCGGCCTGGTGGAACGACCAGTGGGGTTCCAGGAAGCAGGTCACGGTGGACGGGAGTGCGACGGGGGCGGACGTGCAGGAGAGCCTGACGGAGTTTCCGGTGCTGGTCCGTTTGCATACCGGCAACTTCGGCTACTTCATGGATCTCGCCGAGAACGGCAAGGACCTGCGCTTCATGGCGGACGACAAGACGCCCCTGAAGCACCACGTGGAGAAAATCGACCCCCTCAACGAAATGGCCCTGGTGTGGGTGAAGCTTCCGCAGTTCAGGGGCGGGGTGGCCAGCGATGCGGTGTGGATGTACTACGGCAACGCCGAGGCGGCGGACGGTTCGGACGCCCAGGGTAGTTACGACGTGAACCAGGCGCTGGTGTTTCACTTCAGCGACACCGATCCTTTGCCCAAGGATGCCACCGCCTACGGCAATCATGCCGCCGACTCCAAAGCCGCGGCCGAGCCGGCCGGCTGGATCGGCGCCGCGCTCAAATTCACCGGCGCCGGCCCCGTCGGCGTCAATCCTTCGCCCTCCCTGCAACTGACGCCCGACAAGGGCTGGACCGCCTCCGCCTGGCTGAAGATCGACCAGGCCCAGCAGAACGCCACCATTCTCCGGGCCGGCGAAGCCGCCAATTTCCTGGAACTGGCTCTGCAGGAGGGCAACCTCGTGGCCCGTTACGGCAATGGCAGCGTCGTGCAGACCGGGGCCGTTGCCCTTCAGGCCGGCAAATGGCAGCACGCCGCCCTGGTGCTCAAGAGCGACAAACTGGAGCTGTACCTGGACGGCAACAAAGCCGGCGAAATCCCGGTTCAGGCGAGCGCGATGAATCCCGCCCTCACCCTGGGCGGCAACGGATCCGACGGCTTCCTGGTCGGCGTCCTCGACGAAGTGCAGATCGCCAACGTGGCCCGCAGCGCCGACTGGATCAAGGCCCAGGCGCGCAGCCAGAGCCCCGACTTCACCGTCCTGAATCCCGGCCCGGACGAAGCCAAGTCTTCGGGCGACGGGCCCAACTACTTCCTCATCATCCTGCAGAGCCTCACCGTGGACGGCTGGGTGGTCATCGCCCTGTGCGGCGTCATGCTCGTCGTCAGCGCCCTGGTCATCGTCACCAAGAGCCTCACCCTCAAGCGCGCCCGCCAGGACAATCAGGCCTTCCTCGACCAGTACCGCAACATTGACGCCGCAAACCCCGGCGCCCTCGACCAGGACGAGACCGAAGAGGAAAAAGAAATCTCCGACTCCGAATTCCTCACCGCCGTGGTCGGCAAGCACGACCACTTCCAGTCCTCGCCCATCTACCACATCTACCACGCCGGCGTCGGCGAACTGAAAAAGCGCTACGGCGCCGGCGGCGCGGCCACCAACTTGAGCGCCGAAGCCCTCAACGTCGTCCGTACCCGGCTGGATGCCGCCGTGGTGCGGGAGGGGCAGAAGCTCAACCAACACATGGTGCTGCTCACCATCGCCATCTCCGGCGGACCCTTCCTGGGACTGCTCGGCACCGTGCTCGGGGTCATGATCACCTTCGCGGTGATCGCCGCCACCGGCGACGTCAACATCAACTCCATCGCGCCGGGCATTTCCGGGGCGCTGCTCGCCACCGTGGCGGGCCTGGCCGTCGCCATCCCCGCACTGTTCGCCTACAACTACCTGCTCACCCAGATCAAGGACATCACCGCCGACATGCACGTCTTCACCGACGAATTCCTGGCTATGGTTTCCGAACGCATCGCCGACCGGCAACGAATACCCTCTCCCTCCGGGAGAGGGCAGGGTGAGGGTTGAACCATGAAAGTCGGCGAGGAAGGCAAGGTTTACGACGACATCAACATCACGCCCATGCTGGACGTGGCCTACGTGTTGCTGTTGATCTTCATCATCATGACCACGGCCACCGTGCAGGGCATCACCGTCAACCTGCCCAAGGCCAGCTCCACGCCGCCCTTGTCCAAGCCCAAGACCAAGGCCATCTCCATCGCCCAGGACGGCACCGTGTACCTGGACACCTACCCGGTGAGCCTGCAGGAACTGGAGACGCGCCTGGCCCAATACAAGGCCGCCACCCCCGACCTGCCGGTGGTGCTCAAGGCCGACGCCTCGATCCAGTACGAAAAGGTCATCGAGGTGCTGGACATCGTCACCCGGCTGGAGATCAGTCAACTCGGCCTGGTGACGCAGAAGCTCGTCAAGTAGCCCCATGGACCGGAAGAAAAAACTGCTGCGCTACCTGCCGGCGGCGGTGGGGGTCGTGCTCACCCTGGCCATCGCCGTAACCGTCTACCTGCTCAAGGACCTGTTCCAGAAGCCGGTGCAGAGCAAGAAGCAGGTGCAGCAGATCACCATCATCCAGCCGCCGCCGCCCCCACCGCCGCCGCCGGAAGTGAAGCCGCCGGAACCGGAACCGGAGCCGGAAAAGATCGAGCAGCCCGAACCGGAACCCGAGCCGGAACAGACCCCCGACGAGCCGCCGCCGGGCGAGGAACTGGGGGTGGACGCGGACGGCGCCGCCGGTTCGGACGGCTTCGGCCTGCTGGGCAAGAAGGGCGGCCAAGGCCTCATCGGCGGCGGCGGGGGCAGCGCAATTATCTGGTATGGGCAGCAACTGCAGCGCCAGATCGGCGAGGAACTCCAGGAAAAACTCAGCCAGGGCAAAGCCCGCGACAAGAAGCTCTCGGTGATCGCGAACATCTGGATCGGCAGCGACGGCAGCGTCTCGCGCGGCGAACTGGCTTCGTCCAGCGGCAACGGGGAAGTGGACGAGGAGTTGCGCGCGACTTTGGCTTCGCTGCGCACGCGATTCAAGGCCCCGCCGCCGAACATGCCGCAGCCGGTGAAAATCCGCGTCCGCCGTTAGAACCGAATTTCAAAATCCACGACCTGGGAATTTCCATGAAAGCCGACCGCAAGCTTCTCTCGTTGCCGCTGGCCTTGATTTTGGCTTCCTCCGCGACCGCGGGGGAAAAGGAAGAACTGCTCAAGCTCAAGAACACCACGGTCAATCTGATCGACATGCTGGTGCAGCAGGGCATCATCGACAAGACCAAAGCGGAGGAAATGATCAGGCAGGCGGAGGTCAAGGCGTCGGAAGAGGCCAAGGCGGAAGCGGCGAAGGAAGAACAGGCGGTTGCAAAAGAAAATGGCGGGAATGGCAAGCCGGGATCGGCGCCGGTGCGCGTCACCTACGTGCCGGATTTCGTGAAAGACGAAATCCGCCGGCAGGTCAGGGACGAACTGCGCGACGAGGTGGTGAAGGATGTCAAAATTCACGCCAAGAACGAGCAGTGGGGCGTGCCGGCGGCGCTGCCGGACTGGGTGAACCGTTTCAAGTTGTCGGGTGACGTGCGCTTGCGCGGCGAAGGGGATTTCTTTTCCTCGCGGAATCCGCTCAACGACGACGTGCTGGGTCTGCGGTTCGCGGCCAACCCCTGGCCTTACGCCAACTGGCAGGCGGTCAACAGCGGGAAAGACCTGAACGACATCCGCACGGACAGCGAAGCCTATCTGAATACTTCCGAAGACGTATACCGTTACCGGATGCGTCTGCGCCTGGGGCTGGACGCTCAGATCGCCGACAGCCTGAAGGCGGGAGTCCGACTTGCCAGCAGCAACAGCCGCAGTCCGGTTTCCACCAACCAGACCCTGGGCCAGACCGGCCAGCAGTACGACATTGCCCTCGACCGGGCTTTCCTGCAATACGACCTGGTCGACAGGCGGGGTACGGACTGGCTGACCGTGTGGGCCGGGCGTACCCTGAACCCCTGGCTGTCCACCGACAACCTGTTCGATTCCGACCTGAGCTTCGAGGGTGTTTCCGGTACCGTGCGCCTGCCCTTGCCTGGCGCCGATTCGAGCTACACGCCGCCGAGTCCTACGGCGCGCTACGGTACCAGCATGGGTTATACCCAGCCCAACTCCCTGTTCCTCACCGGCGGCGCCTATCCCCTTCAGGAACTCCAGCTCAGCAGGGACGATAAATGGCTGTTCGGCGGCCAGTTGGGCGCGGACGTGCTTTTCGGCGGCAACACCCGCTTCAAGACCGCCGTGGCTTACTACGAATACCGCAACATCAAGGCGCGGGTTAATACGCCCGACGAAGCGGGCGGCGATCTGGGCGACAACGACCATACGGCGCCGCAGTTCCTGCAGAAGGGCAACACCCTGATGCAAATCAACGATAACGGAGGATTTGTAGGTGGCGATCCCTTCAATACCCTCACCAAGGTAGGGCTGGCCTCGGGATTCCAAATTTTCAACGCGGTGGCGACCCTGGATTACGGCGGCTTCGGCGACAACCACATCATCCTCACCGCCGACTACGCCAAGAACGTCGGCTTCGACGAGGACGAAATCCTCGGCCGCATCTCGCCGACCACCTTCGGCATCGTCAACTACGACGCTCTGGAGGATCGCACCAGCGCCTGGCAGGTTCGCATGGACGTGGGTAGGCCGGAGATCAAGCGCTGGTCCGACTGGAACGCCTTCCTCGCCTACAAGTACCTGGAACGGGACGCTGTGCTCGACGCCTTCACGGATTCCGACTTCCACCTGGGCGGCACCAACGCCAGGGGCTGGGTGTTCGGCGCCAACTACGGGCTGGCCAAGAACACCTGGCTCACCGGGCGCTGGATGTCCGCCGACCAGATCGACGGTCCCGACTATGCCATCGACGTGCTGATGGTGGACCTCAACGCCCGGTTCTGACGTCATGAAAAGATCGTCTTCCTCCATGTTCTGCAGAATGCGCTGGGTACCGGTTTTGCTGCTGGCGGCGGCGGGTTTGCAACCGGCCTGGGCCGAGCCGAAGAACGACGCGGCGCAGCAGGCCATGCGCAAGGCGCAGGGCATGCTGCGCCAACTCAACCAGGAAAAGGCGGCGTTGCAGGCGGAAAACGCCGGGTTGCAGGAGCAGGTCAAGAAACTGGAAGGCAAAGCCAAGGACCTGGAAACGCTGCAAGGGGAGCACGACAAGCTGAAATCCCACGCCGAGGCCCTGCAAGGCAACAAGGACGCCCTGGAAAATCGGGTGGCCCATGACGCGGACCGCATCCAGGCGCTGAGCGCCAAGCTGCGCGACACCCTGGCGGAATTGCAAAAAAATCGGTCGGACAACCAGTTGTTGGTGCAGGCGGTCAAGGAACGCAGCGAATGGATCGAAAGCTGCAACGCAAAAAACAAGAGCCTGCGGGAAGCCGATCAGGCGCTGCTGGAAAAGTACCGGGACAAAAGCCTCTTGCAGATGCTGGCCGAACCGGTCACCGGGGTGGCCAGCGTGCAGACGGAGAACGACGTGCAGGAGTTCCGTTTCAAGCTCGAAGACCTCCAAACGATACCCTTCTCCGGCAAGGACGATCCGCTCAAAGGGGACGGCGAAGCCGGCGCCGAAGCCCCACAAGTCACTTCGACTCCGTAGGGTCGCTCCGGCCGCGCAAGTCGATGCGGCACCGGCTGTGTCATATGACGTAGGAATGCGGGATATGGCGCAACGGGACCGCTGCACCGCGACCGATCACGTTCCAAATCCCTCCGAATACTCTGCGGCGCCTTTCGCATCCCGCCTGCCAAAACAGGCGGTTGGACGGCTGCCGGGCGGGTAGGTCCGTTCGTGGCATGGCAAATGCCTTCCAGTCGGCGTGATTACCGACTCCTCATGTTCTCTCTCCCGGTTTTTTGCCAGGCCCGTCAGGCGTGCCGCGGCGTGCGCCGCGTTGCTGTTTCCCGGCCTGTTGTGGGCCGATCAGGATGTCGAGCAATCGTTGCGGCACGGCGTCCGGGTCAAGGTTGGCGGAGACGGGGGCGAATTTCTGGAAGTGGAGGCGCGGCAAGCGCCCTTGCGGCGGGTGATCGACGAAATCTCCAGGACGACGGGCATTCGCGCCCACTACTCCGTGCTGCCCGAAGAAGCGGTTACGGCGACTTGCGCGGGAGAAACATTGAAGCGGGTCCTGGAGTGCCTGTTGGGTCCCGAGGCGGACCTCATGTTCCGCAATCCGCGCCCAACCGTCGGGGAAGCTGCGCGAGGATGGCCGGAGGAATTCTGGGTATTGGGATCGAGTTTTGCCACGGGGCGTGGCAAAGGCGACTCGGACGCCGCCCGTTGCCCGGCCGCGGCGAGTCTCGGCCCCGGACCGCTGCAAGGGACGATGCGGCGGGAGCCCGCACCATCCGGCGCCGATGCCGCCCGATTGCTGGAAATGGCCGATGCCGGCGATCCGCAACAAAGGGCGGATGCGCTTTCACGCCTGGTCGTGGACGGGGGTGTGGAGGAAGGGGATTTGCGCCGGGTGCTGGAACGGGCCCTGGCGGATGCCGATGCCTACGTCAGGACCCAGGCGGTTTACGGCTTGGCCCGACTGGAGGGGCCGGACGCCTTTTCCCATCTGCACGACGCGCTGAAGGACAGCGATGCGTCCGTGCGTTTGATGGCGGTGGACAGCGCCGGGAACGATGCGCGCGGCGTTGCATTGCTCGAACAGGCTGTCGCGGACGACGACGCGGCGGTGAGCGGACTCGCCCAGGCCAAGCTGGAAACGCTGCTAGCCCCTGGGGTCGATCCACGGTGATGGAGCGCTTGCCGCTGCATTTTTTCGACATAGCGCCCGAGGCAGTGCCGACGGCAGGAGAATTGTAATGAACGACAAAACACTGAAAGGTTTTTTCATGGGTGCGGCAGCGGGGATTGCCGTTATGTATGGGGGCGTTTCTTTCGCCCATACCCAGTCCGGAAGCTTGCTTGCCGCGTCGGGAGCGGGAGCCACCGATGTTTACCAGGTGACCTGCGAGGACGATGCGACTTCGGGAGGCTATCTCGAGGCGCGCATCAAGGATTTTACGGCGGGTTCCATGATGAGCCTGCAACTGGTCAAGGGAAGCAAGGCCGCCAATGGCACGGATACCGTTCCGGCGGATGCGAACTTTGGCGGATGGGCCAAGGTGTTTGGCGGGGCGGGCGCGTACTACATGGTTGTCGACCGCAACGGCACTTCCGCCGCCAACGATCTCTACACCATCGAATACCACTGCCATAGCAGCAACCCGGCCTATCACGCGGGCACGCAGATCGCGCCGCTGAGTACCGGCCAGTAGCGCTACGGCGTGAACCTTTTGGTGGCCGCGGCACTTGCCGCTATCATACGATCGAGACTACGTCGCTCCAATTACACATGACCATGCGGAAAACCGCCACTGCCGTTTGCGCTGCGTTGGCGCTCGCGTTTCATTCCAGCGTCCAGGGCATAGAAACCGGGCGGTCCGTGCCCAATTGCCGGTTGGCGCCCCTGGGCGCCGAACAGGAGCAAGAGTTGCACCAGTATCTGGGCAAAGTCCTGTACGTGGACTTTTGGGCGTCCTGGTGCGGCCCCTGCGCCCAGTCGTTCCCGTTCATGAACGATCTGGCCGGCGATTTGCAAAGCGGCGGCTTGCAGATTCTGGCGGTCAATCTGGACGAAAATCGCGAAGACGCCCAGGCCTTCCTGGCCCAGCGGCCGGCCAACTTCACCATTTTGGCCGACGCAGGCGGGAAGTGCGCCCAGGATTTCGGTGTGCAGGCGATGCCGTCGTCCTATCTGGTCGACCGCCAGGGGGTGGTGCGTCATGTCCACATGGGCTTCCGTTCCGGGGAGGCCCAGGAATTCCGGGCTCTGGTGGAAGAATTGCTGGCAACGCCCTCCGCAAGTCCCTGACCGCTTTTTCATGCAGCCTCGTAAATGAACCGAATTAAGCCCCGGTGGGTTGCCTTGTTGCTCGGCGCGGGCTTTTTCCTCTCGGCGTGCGCTCCGATCGCTCCCTGGGAGCGCGGGAATCTCGCCAAGCCGCACATGGCCCTGGATCCCTACCCGTTGCAAAGCGCCATGCGGGCGCACAATTACGGCGCTCGCGAGGCGGCTTCGGGGGGCACCGGCAGCAGCGGAGGCGGTTGTGGGTGCTACTGACCGGACCAGCGGACCGCGGGTGACGCCGGAACACGCCAGTCCGGCGCTACGGGCATTGACCGCCGCCGCACTGGTGCTGCCGGGCTTGATGTCGCCCGCAGCGCACGCCGCCGAAGGCGACGAAGCCGACTTCCAGTACAGCCGCTACCAGGAAGGCGAGCGTCACCCCTTGAGCACCTTCCTGGATTTCAATGGCGTACCCGGCATACGGAACCTGCCGAACAACAATCCCATCGAGGTGGACAGCCTGCACGGCACCGCGAAAGTGACCCTGGCCGACCGGGTGAAGCTGGTCTTCAATTACACCCAGGATACCTGGTCCGGCGCCACACCCATCGCCACCGCCCCGGCGGCGTTCGGCATGAACGCCACCGGAAATTTCACGATCAACGGCCCCAAGACCACCATCGTCACGGGCGCGTCGCCCTACGTGCAAAGCATCGGGTCTTTTGGGGGAGCCGCTTTCGATGCCCGCCTCAATCCCCTCCGGTTGAACCCGGACTTCGTCAGCTATTCCCAGGACAAGCGCCTGGCGCATACGCTGTCCTCCGCGTCGCCCGAGACCCGCAAGCAGGGGGATTTCAAGCTCGGCTACGAATGGAACGAGGCGGCGGTGGACGTGGGCGGCGGCATTTCGCTGGAAAACGATTACGAATCCCGCTTTGCCACCCTGGGGGGGCGGCTGGATTTCAACCAGAAACTGACTACCGTCAACCTGGGATTGAGCTACACCAACAGCCACACCAAGGCCGTCATCGATCACGACGCGAGTCCGTATATCGATACGACCGCCTTCGACCACCAGATCGGCGTGGATGACACCACGGGCACTGAAACCTTGAGCGGCAACCGGCAGGACTGGGGCGCGAATCTTTCCCTGTCCCAGGTTCTGAGCAAGAACGCGGTGATTCAGACCGGCGCCGGTTACACCCGCAGCACGGGCTACATGGAGAATCCCTACAAGGTCGTGGAGGCGTTTTTTGTGAATCCCGATCCCAATTTCAGCGGAATCCCCGGTGTGTTTCTCGCCGCGGACGGCCAAGCCCATGCCTTTCTCGAACAGCGTCCCGACGTGCGCAACCAGTGGACCTGGGACGTGCGCTATGTTCAGCACGTGCCCGTCGTGGACGCGGCGGTGCATCTCGGCTACCGGTATTATCACGACGACTGGGGCATCGATGCCCACACCTTCGATGCCGACTGGGCCCAGCCCCTGGGCCGCGGCTGGACGGTCACGCCCAGGGTGCGCTATTACTCCCAGGACGCCGCCGATTTTTACCATCCTTTTCTCGCCGTCCTGGGCGATCCGGGCACATCCGAAGAACGGCTGAAAAAGCTTCCGGGCAGCTTTTCCAGCGACCACCGCCTTTCGGGCTACGGCGCGCTGAGCGGCGGGGTTACGGTGGCCAAGCAGTTCGCCAAGGGCGTCAGCCTGGAGGCGGGTTTCGAGTATTACACCCATGAGGGGAGTCTCAAGCTCGGCAGCGGCGGCGAGGAAGACTTCGCCGATTTCGATTATTGGGTGGCCAACGCGGCGCTCAAGGTCAATTTGTCCGCTCTGGGCGGCGGCGGCGCGGGGGATCACCACCACCACGGGCATCATGCCGGCCACGCGCCGGCGGGCGTCATGTTCGACCACATGCTGAGCCAGGCCGGCGATTTCATGGCCGGCTATCGCTACATGTACAGCCGGCAGGCGGGAAACATGCTGCACGGCGAAAGCGACGCGGGCGATGCGGCAATCGTCGCCCAGGGGTGCGGCGCTTCGGCCTGCTGGAAAGCGCCGGAGGAAATGGACATGCACATGCACATGCTCGACATCATGTACGCGCCCACCGACTGGCTGAACCTGATGCTCATGCCCCAGTTCATGGACATGCATATGTCCCTGCGCGATCTGGATGGCGCGACGGCGCCGGCCGCCATCCCGGATCACGGGGATCACCCGCACACGACGGGCGGGGTGGGTGACACGTCCATGTACGCGCTGGTCAAGCTGCTCGACGTTCCCGGGCATCATTCCGGGCACCATATCCATGCGGCCCTGGGTGTCAGCGCGCCCACCGGCGACGTGGGCATCAAGCTTCGCCGTAACCATCTACACGATCCGGGCTTCATCCACTACGGCATGCAGCTCGGCAGCGGCACCTGGGATTTCAAGCCCAGCTTGACCTACACGGGGCGCCTTGAGGACTGGTCCTGGGGTGCGCAGCTCAGCGGGACCAAGCGGCTGGAAGACAGTAACGACGTGGGTTTCGCCTTTGGCGACATCTTCCAGTCCACCGCCTGGGCCGGATACAACCCGCTGGACTGGCTGACCTTCAGCGTGCGCGGGCTGTATACCCTGCAGGGGGAACTGAAGGGTGAGTTCACCGTGCCCAACGACCGTTCCGGACCCATGGATTTCGGCACAAGCTACGGTGGGCGATACTGGGACGTGGGTTTCGGCGTCAGCGCGACGGTCCCCGCGGGGGATTTCCAGGGGAACCGTTTCGGCGTCGAGTGGCTGCAACCCGTGGAAGACGACGTGAACGGTTTTCAGCTCGAGCGCGTGGGATCGCTTTCGGCCACCTGGAGCCTCGCGTTTTGATCCGCCAACCGCCCCTGCCGGCACCGGGCGGCCCATGCGCAAGCTGAAATTATCGCGCCATACCTTCAAGGGCATGGGCTCGCCGTGCGAGATCCAGTTCCATTCCGAGACGCGCGCCTTGGCCGGCCGGGTTTTCGAGGCGGTCGTTGCCGACATCCGCAGGCTCGAAGCTCATTATTCCCGTTACCGCGACGATAGTTTCCTGTCGGCGATCAACGGCGTCGCAGCCAGGGGGGGCAGCATCGCGGTGGACGAGGAAACCGCGGGACTGCTCGATTATGCCGCGACCTGCCATCTCCAGAGCGGTGGCCTTTTCGACATCACCTCCGGCATCCTCCGCCGTGCCTGGCGCTTCGACAGCGGCAAACTTCCGGAACAGGCCGAGATCGATACCCTGCTGGAGAAGGTGGGCTGGCATCGCCTGGGCTGGATGCCGCCGGTGCTGGATTTTCCCATGCCCGGCATGGAGATCGATCTCGGCGGGGTGGTCAAGGAATACGCAGCCGACCGGGTGGCGGGCATGTGCCGCGAGATGGGCGTTCGGTCCGGGTTCGTCAATCTGGGCGGCGACATTCGAATCGTCGGTCCGCGCCCCGACGGCGAGCCGTGGCGGATCGGCATCCGCCATCCCCGCCGCAAGGACGCGCTGATCCGTACCTTGAGCCTGTATCGCGGCGGCCTGGCCAGCAGCGGCGATTACGAGCGCTGCATCGTCGTGAACGGCGAGCGCTACGGCCATGTGCTGAATCCCAAAACCGGCCGGCCGGTGCGGCACCTCGCCTCGGTCAGCGTGGTGGGCGATTTGTGCGTCGTGGCGGGCAGCGCCTCCACCATCGCCCTGCTCAAGGAACGGGACGGCCCGGCCTGGCTGGAATCCCTGGGACTGCCCCACTACTGGGTGGACGTGCAGGGCAATTGCGGCGGCTCGCTCGCGCGATCGGGCGAAACGGAAAATTCGGTTATTGGACCGGCCGTTTAGCAACCCGGCCTTTGAATTCACCGTTTGCCCCGAGCGCGCCGAATTCCGTTGCGGTTTCTGCCTGCCCGTCCTCAGCGCTGCCGAAGGGCTTGGGGTGACTGGCAAGTTTGAGGACCGGTTTTAAAAACGGGCGGCCGCAAATGCGGCAGTTCACACACCGCCGGGGCATATAACGCGGCCCAGCGTGCCCGCGATCTCGTAACCTACTGAATGAGCAGTGTTTGCGTATGGCACGCCGCGTGCTTTCGTCGTTGGGGAAGCTAAAACGCCGCGCCGGCACCGAGACGCCGCACGGGAGGTCAATGTGGACAACGAACGAGGACTTCGTATGAGATTCGATTCAAGACAATGTAATGTCGCCGTGCCCGCTGCCCTGGTTCTGGCCGGCTCGCTTGCGGCATTTTCCGCCGAGGCCGCCTTGCACGACCGTGGGGGCGGTTTCATTTACGACGACGTTCTCAACGTGACCTGGACGCAGGACGCCAATTTGTTCCGGACGCAAGTGACGGCCGACGCCAACATCGTCGACCAGATTATCAGCCACACGCCGAGTATTGCGGACAGCTATTGGGGGGATGCCGACCTGAGTTCCAATCTTTTCGACGAGTCGGGCTCCCATTTCAGAACG
>DATDOO010000196.1:0-7202 GCA_035293245.1 Methylococcaceae bacterium | reverse complement strand
CGCCTGCTTTCGTACCTACGCATCAATCGGCGCGTCGCCGCGCCAACTGCAAGGCTCGATACCGGACCCGTGGCTAGCGGTTATCCGGGTGGGAATCCCACCCACTAGAATGTGCGGCATTGCCAAGCCGCTGCTGACCCCTTTTTAGATGCACAAGGCGTCGATCTGTCCGCCTTCTCCACCAAGGGCGATTTGAAGGAACTGGAAGGCACGCTCAAGCGCGATATTCTGGAAGCGGAAAACCGCCTCATCCAATGGGGCGTTGCCATCGCCCTCGGCCAGGCCGCGTCGATCGCCACCCCGATCAAGCTGCTGTGAAAAAATAAATAAACGGATTGTTGTAAGGGATTTTTTTTGCTAGGATTGGTTTCGAAACAACGAAATGTTGTTTTTATGCAACCTGACGGCCCGCACCAAAACGGCCCACACACATAAAGGGGAGTATCCATGATCAAGAAAACCAATACCCTGCTCGCCTCGGCCGTGGCCGCCGGCGTGCTGATGATGGCCGCCCAGGGCGCGGCCGCGGCGGACAAGGCCGCCGCCTCTTCCAGCCCGGCAGCCGCCATCGAGCAGCGCATGAAGATGATGGAAGAGCAGATGCAGATGATGAAGGCCGAACTGGCCCGCGTCCGCGCCGAATCCGCCAAGCCCGCCGAATCCAGCGCCAAGCTGGAAGACCGCCTCTCCAAGCTGGAAACCAGCGGAGGCGGCAAGAAGAAAGCAAACAATATGGTGTTCTTCCGTGGCGGTTATACTCGATTGGATACTGACCGCGGCGGCGATGTGCTGACCAACATCAACAACTTGGCCGTGCCCGCCCTAGGGTACGGCGGTGAGGCTTCGAACGGCGGCCAAGAAGGCTGGTATTTCGGCGCCGGCTTCGACTTCAGCCTGACCGACAACATGTGGGGGCTGCTGAACGGTACTCCGCTGAGCAACACGGAAGCCCTGGCCGAACTGATGTTCGAATATAAGAAGTTTGACCATCAAACTTACGTTCAAACCCCGCTCCAGTTGGTCGCGAACTCGGCAGTCGGTGGCGGCTTGGCAACCGGCTTGACCAACCCGCTTGGCTTCGACGGTGGCAGCGTAACGATCAGCGAACTTACGATTTCCGCTGCGCCCAAGCTCAAGTTCTTGGAAGGCCAAAAGTTCCGTCCCTGGGTCATTCCGCTGGGCTTCGCCATGCACATCAACACCCCGACCTCCGACGGCGTGACCTACTTCAACCCGGGCATGGTGTTCGGCGCAGGCGCAGACTACAACATCTGGGGCCCGATCTTTGTGGGCGCCGACGCGCGTTATCACCTGACCGCCAACGACAACGACAACGTAGCCACCGACGGTCTCACGGCTGGCGGTTACCTGGGTATCGGCTTCTAATGTAGGTTGGGTTAGCGGTTCTCCGCGTAACCCAACAATCGGCGCCCATGTTGGGTTACGGCTTCGCCTAACCCAACCTACGGTGCCTCACCCTGCCCTCTCCCAGAGGGAGAGGGTGGCGGAACCGGAAAAAAGGGAGGGGAAACCCTCCCTTTTTCTTTGCCCGCCGTTCGGCAGCGAAGCGTTATAATTTGTGCATCAGCCGATTGAAAGAGGCAACTCATGGCTACCATTACATTCGACACGCACAGATTCATCCGTCGTTTGATGGATTCGGGCTTTTTGCCCGATCAGGCCGAGGCCATCTCCGATGCGTTCAAGGACGCCCAAGCCGAGGCGGAACTGGCGACCAAGCGGGACATCGACGATTTGCGCCATGAAATGCGCGAACTCGAATACCGTCTCACCTTCAAACTCGGCGGCATGATGGTGCTCGCCGTAAGCATTGTTGCGGCGCTGGTAAAACTTCTGTAAAAGACGCGTAGGGTGGGCATCGCCCACCCTACCGGAAAGGGAGGGGAACCCTCCCTTTTTCTTTGCGCGTTGTTCCGTGGCAGGCGGCTATACTGTAACCAAAGTCCCCTGTTTCCTGCCGAAGGTCCTGCCCATGGCCGCAATCACGTTCGACACGCTCAAATTCGCCAATCGGCTCAAATCCGTCGGCGTACCCGACAAGCAGGCAGAAGCTCAAGCGGAAGTTCTGTCGGAAGCGCTTGAGGTCAACCTAAAGGAACTGACCACGAAAGACGATCTTCTGCATTTGGAGGAACGGCTCGACTCCCGCCTCATTCAGATGGAACAACGGTTAACCATCAAGCTCGGCGGCATGATGGTGGTGGCCGTCGGCGTCGTCGCGGCTTTGGTCAAGCTTCTCTGATTTGCGTTCTCCGGCAGCCGGCGTAGCGCGCCGTTTGGTGCCGTGATGGTGGGCATTGTCCACTCTGCCGGAAAGGGAGGGGAAACCCTCCCTTTTTCTTTGCGCGTTACTTTTTATCCTCGTCTCGATTCAACGCCATCCAACCGCCCCCCAAAGCTTTGTATAGCGCCACCAGGTCGGCGGAAACGTCGGCCTGGCCGCCGGCCAATTGGTTTTGCGCGGCATACAAGGTGCGTTCGGCATCCAGCACGTCCAGGAAGCTGGTAAGCCCTTTGCGGTAGCGCTCCATGGCGAGTTGCAACGCGGTATCTGCGGCCTGCACCGATTGCTCCAGAGCCTGCCGGCGCAAGCGATCCTCACCGTGGGCGGCCAAAGCGTCTTCCACGTCGCGCAGTGCAGCCAGCACGGCGGCCTGATAGGCGTGCAGCAGTTCGTCCCGCTGGGCTTCCTTAGCCTGGATGTTGGCGCGGATGCGGCCCCAATTGAACAGCGGCATGACGGCGGCGGCGCCCAGGGACCAGCTTTTGCCCACCGGCGTCAGTTGCGCCAGGTTAGGGTTTTGCAGGCCCAGAAACGCGCTGAGGTTGAATTTGGGATACATCTCGGCGGTTGCCACGCCGATTTCCGCCGTCGCCGAGGCCAGTCGGCATTCGGCTCGGCGCAGGTCCGGGCGGCGGCGCAGCAACTCCGAGGGCAGATCGGCCACCGCCTCCCCTTCCACGGCCGGAATCGCACCGGGTTCGGCCAGTTCGGCGGTCAAAGCGCCGGGCTCCCGCCCCAGCAGCAGACCCAAGCCGTGGACGGCCTGCTTGACGGCCAAATCGTAGTTGGGCAGTTGCGCGCGGGTATCGGCCATCCCCGACTCCGCCTGGGCCATGTCCAGTTCACTGGCCAATCCGGCCCGGCTGCGCACGCGCGTCAGTTCCAGCGTCGCTTCCTGGGCCGCCAGGTTGTCGCGGACGATGGCCGCCTGACGCTGCCCCAGGCGCAAGTCGATATAGGTACGCGCGACTTCGCCCGCCAGACTCACCAGCACGGCACGGCTGTTTTCCCATTCCGCGTCCAGATTGGCCTCCGCCGCTTCCACGCCGCGACGGATGCCGCCGAACACGTCCAGTTCCCAGGTGGCGTCGAAGCCGGCCTGGAAGATGTTGCTGATGGTGTTGCCGGCGCCTCCCCCGCCGAAACCCGTTTGCCCGGATGTTCCGCTGCCGGTCGCGGTTCCGCCGCCGAAGCTGTTGCGGCGGCGGTTGATCGAACTGCGGGCACTTAGGCTCGGCAATCCGGCGGCCACGACGATGCTGCGCTGGGCGCGGGCGGCGGCGATGCGATCCAGTGCCTGGCGATAGTCCAGATTGCCGGCGGCGGCTTCCTGTATCAGCTTTTCCAGCAGCGGGTCGCCGAAGGTTTTCCACCAGGCGGCTTCGCCGGCGGCGGCTACCGCATGGCTTTCCGCCCAATGTTCGGGGACCTTGATCTGGGGCGGCTGGTAATCGGGACCGACAGCGCAGCCCGCCACAAGCAAGGCGGCGGCGAAGACGCGCAGATGCTTCATGGCGCCAGCCCCGCGTCGTCCTCGTCGGCGGCTTCGATGAACACGTCCATTTGCTGGCCCACGTAAGCCGGCAGTGTGGCTGGATCAAAACGGTACAGGACCTGTAACACCCGCGTGTCGACCCGTTCCGTGCTGTCGCCGGTGAGGGATTTTTTCGGCACCACGAACGGCTCCAGGTAAGCGAGCCCCAATTCCACGCGGAAGCGGGGATTGCCGCGCAGATAAGCCACGGCGCGGGCCTCGCGCCGGAAACGCCACGCGTCGTTCTCGTCGACATCCACCCGGACGTGCAAAGGATCCAGACTCCCCAGCAGCAGCAAGGGAGTTGACAACGTACCGGCGGTGGCGAATTCGCCCGGCCGTAGGTTGACCTGCAACACCTCGCCGGCCACCGGGGCGCGCACCTCGAGCCGCTCCAGGTCGGTGCGCGTCGTGGCCAGATCCGCGTCCGCCTGGGCTTCGGCGGCGCGCATGGTTTCCAGTCTGGCTTTGGCGATGGCCGCGGCATTGCGGCGCCGGTCCAGCTCCTCGGTGCTGATGGCGCGCCGGTCGGTCACCGCCGCCGCCAGGCGCAACAGGGTCGCCGCATCATTCAGCTCCGCCTGGGCCTGGTTCACATCAGCTTTGGCTTTGGCGACGGCAGCACGCTTGACCGCTTCCTGAGCAGCATAGGCGCGCGGGTCCAGGCGGAACAGAAGGTCGCCGGCACCGACCTTGTCCCCGACCTGTGCCGCCACTTTGTCCACCACGCCGGACAAAGGGGTGCCGATTTCGATGTTCCGCGTGCTGGCTTCCACGATACCGGACCCGGCGATGAAAGCGGGAAACGGCGAGGCCGCCGGTTCCACCGCCGCCGGCGTCACGGGCGGCGGCTGGTTGCCGCGCACGGCGGAAAACAGGCCGAACAGGAAACCGGCAATGGCCAGGAGGGGAAGCAGGTAGTTGCGCCACATGGGGAATCTCCCGAATCAGGACGGTTCGCGTTCTTGGCCGGGTGTCGCCACCCGCGTGATGCGCCCGTCATCCATGCGGGCGATGCGGTCGGCGAAGTCGAAAATGCGCTCATCGTGGGTCACGATGATGAGGGTGCGGTCGCCGGCCAGGGCCACGCCGCGCAACAGTTCCATGACCCGGCGGCCGGTTTCGTGGTCCAGGGCGCTGGTGGGCTCGTCGCACACCACCAGGCGCGGACCGTGGGCCAGGGCGCGGGCGATGGCGACGCGCTGCTGCTCGCCGCCGGACAACTGAGACGGCAGGGAGTCGGAACGCTCGCCCAATCCCACGCCGGCAAGGACTTCGTTCGCTTTGGCCAGGGCCTCCCGGCGCGGGGTGCGGTTGATGATCAAGGGCACGGCCACGTTTTCCGCCGCGGTCAACGTGGGCAAGAGGTTGTAGGCCTGAAAGACGAAGCCGATGTTGCGCGCCCGGTAGTTCAGCTTTTCCTTGTCGGGCATATGCAGGAAATTCCGGCCGAATACCTCGCACTGCCCGCCGTCCTGGTCCAGGATGCCGGCGACGACGGAAATCAGCGTGGTCTTGCCGCAACCGGACGGACCCACCAGCATCATCAGTTCGCCCGGCTGGACTTCCAGATCGACGCCGCGCAGCGCCTTCACTTCGCTGTCGCCGACCGGATAACTCTTGGTGACGGACTGACAACGCACAGCCGGTATAAATGTCGCCATGATTCAGCTCTGGAACACCACCACCGGCTCAAGCTTGATCACCCGGCGGATGCTCAGCAAGGCGGCGAAAACACAGATTAGCGTGACGCCGGCGCCGCTGAACACCAGCAATTGCCAGGGGAACTTGAAAGCCAGAATGGTGTTGCGCATGGCGTAGCCGAACAGGGACGTGAGTCCCACCCCCAGGCCGTAGCCGATGCTACCCACCAGTGCCGCTTGCAGCAGGATCATCTTCAGCAGCGTGCCGTTGCTGGCGCCCATGGCCTTGAGCACGCCGAACTGGCGCAGGTTTTCCCGGGTGAAGCTGTAGAAGGTCTGGCCGGCGATGGCCGCGCCGACGATAAAGCCCAGCAGCACCGAGACGCCGAAATTGATGGGGATACCGGTATTTTTCAGGAAATAATCCACGGTCAGTTCGGCAAACTGCTCGCGGGTATAAGCGGCCATGCCGGTCGCCGCGCGGATTTGCCGGGCCAGGTCGACCGGCGCCACGTCGGGTTTGGCCTTGACCAGCACGAAGGACAGCAGTTTGCGCTCGCGCGGCGCGAAACTCACGGCGCGGGTAAAGGTCGTGTAGATCACCGGCTGGGACTGGAACGTGCGCGTGACCTTGGCGATGCCCACCACCACGGCGCGTTTATCGTTCAGTTCCAGGGTATCGCCAACCTGCAGCGGCGTCGGCTGGCCGCCGGGCATGGCGGAGGGCTTGGCCAGCTTGTCCTGGGCGCCGTCGATGTCGACGATCACCCCGTCGCTGCGGCGCAAATCTTCCAGCCGGCCCTGCAGCATGACCGGCGGTCCGCCCACCAGGGTGGCGTCGTCCAGGCCGATGACGTTGCAGGACTGGAACGTACCGTTGGCCAGGCGGGCCTTGAGAATGCCCTTGAACAGCGGCACAGCCCATTGCACGCCCCGCACCCCGCGCACCCGGTACAGCTCGGTGTCCTGCAGCGGCTTGATGTCGTCCACGAACTGCACCTTGGGATCCATCACCCACAGGTCGGGCAGGGCCAGATCGGAGATGAAGCTGTACGAGCGCGTCATCAGGCCGACGAAGATCGCCGGCTGCTGGGTCATGATCAGGGACGCAAAAGTCAGGCCCATGACCATGCCCAAACACTTGCCCCGGTCGCCCATGAGCATTTGCAGCGCGATGCGGTACATATGACGAGCCCAATGCCGTTCAGTTAAGCCGTCATGCCGGCAGGGAATGCCGGCATCCATGGCCAGGGAAGGTGCCCTCCGCCCTGCAACATCCATGTCCATGGGTTCCGGCATTCCCTGCCGGAACGACGGGACCGGGGCTTAACTAAACGGCATGGCATATGAGCCTCTCTTTCCGCGGCCGATCCGCGCGTTTTGTCATCGAACAAGGCGTTTGACTTTACCCAGGGGTTGACGTTCCTGCGTTTCCCTCCGTACCGAGCCCGGTATACCCTATCGCCCTTCCCGCACACAAACCGCACCCCCATGACCATCGCCGCGCCGGACCGGCAAGCCCTCGACCTCCTCAAGCGCGTTTACGGCTACGACAGCTTCCGCGGCCACCAGGCGGACATCATCCGCCACGTCACCGCGGGCGGCGACGCCCTGGTGCTCATGCCCACCGGCGGCGGCAAATCCCTGTGCTACCAGATTCCCGCCCTGCTGCGCCACGGCACCGGCGTGGTGGTGTCGCCCTTGATCGCCCTCATGCAGG
>DATDOO010000195.1:0-2085 GCA_035293245.1 Methylococcaceae bacterium | reverse complement strand
CCGGCGCGAGGGACGAGGAAAAATCGTTCCCATTCACCGGACACCAGCCGGACGCATCGCTTAGACCGGCGTCGCGGGCCAACGCGCCGGCATGTTGCGGCGGAATGACGTTGAGCACGTCGGCCCGAAAGGTCTCGAACTCGGTCACGGCTGCACGTCCCGCCACATCGACCCGCTCCACCGCCCCGGTTTTGGTGTAAGGCAGCCACTCGATCAGCCCCGGATACAAACGCTCCCAGGCTCGGGTAAACAGCGCCTGCTTGGTGAACTGGGTTTTGGCATCAAGAATCAGCAGCTTGGAGCGGGGTTTGGAGCGTTGCAGGTAACGGGCAATCAGGCAAGCGCGCTCGTAAGGGCCTGGGGGACAACGGTAGGGATTGGCCGGCACGCTCATGACCACTAATCCGCCATCCGGCATGGCTTCCAGTTGTCGGCGCAACAGCAGGGTCTGCTCTCCCGCGAGCCAGGCATGCGGAAGGATTTGCGCCGCCTTTTCGTCGTAACCTTCCAGCGCATCCCAGCGCATTTCGACGCCGGGCGACAACACCAATCGATCGTAAGCCAGCGTCCCGCCGCCCAGCAGACGCACGAGACGGCGTGCCGGATCAATCCCGACCGCCCAATCCCGCACCTGCCGCACGCCATAATCCTGCTCCAGCGGGGCAAGATCGACGCTCAACTCCGCCAAGGCGCGCGAACCGGCGATCACTTCGTTGGAACCGGGGCAAGCGTACAGCGAATTGCGCGGGGTCACCAACCGGACGTCGAGATTCGGATCGAAACGGCGCAGGTACTTGGCGGCGGTGGCACCGCCATAACCACCGCCGACCACCACCACCCGAGCCTCGGTTCGTCGCGCCGCAACGGCTGTACAGCCGCTGCAACCCATGGCCAAGGCACCGGCCATTGTCTTCAGGAATTGCCTCCGCTCCCACGCCCGCATGGTCGTTTCAGCGCTTTGCAAAATACGCCGCCAACAGGGCGATGTCCCGATCGTCGTAGCCTCTGGCGATCCGGTCCATCACCGTGGCCGGACGCCGGCCGTCGCGGAAACCGCGCATCAAGTCGGCAAATTCCCCCGGCGGACGAGCGGCGATGGAGGGGATACCACTCCGGGAGTGTCCGTCCGTCCCATGGCAACCCGCACAGGCCAAAGCCATCGACAGGCCAGGGTCAAGCAAATCGTTACGTTCGGCAGCAATCGAGGGAGCGGCGCAACACAACTGGACGGAAAGGCCGAGCACGGCTGTATATCGGCCTCGCGAAGAAAAACTTTGTAAAATGGTCGGGAACATTGACCGTTCTCCCAGTCTAACCGGATGCGCTGGGGATTTTACGCTCCGCGGCGCGGGGCCGTAATTCAGCTAAGGAACTTTATCCTACTATTATGGTCTTATTTGACCGAGTCGATTCGTTCGCTCAACCGATCAATCAAAAGGAGGTTAACATGGCCGCAACATCCGCATCTGTTGCGCAAGCCGCAGAAAAGCCGCTTCTGGACAAGAACTGGCTGATCTTCGCGCTTGCCATTTACACCGTGTTCTATGCATGGGTTCGTTGGTACGAAGGCGTTTATGGCTGGTCCGCCGGACTGGATTCGTTCTCGCCCGAGTTCGAAAAGTACTGGATGACCTTCCTCTACACGGAAATCGTGCTGGAAGTCATCACCGCTTCCATCCTGTGGGGCTACATCTGGAAGAGCCGCGACCGCAACCTGGCCGCGATCACTCCCCGTGAAGAACTCCGCCGCAACATGACTCACCTGATCTGGCTGGTAGCCTATGGGTGGGCCATTTACTGGGGCGCTTCCTACTTCACCGAGCAGGATGGCACCTGGCACCAGACCGTGATTCGCGACACCGACTTTACGCCGTCGCACATCATCGAGTTCTACCTGAGCTATCCGATCTACATCATCACCGGCTTTGGCGCGTTCCTGTACGCGAAGACCCGTCTCCCGTACTGGAGCAAGGGTCTGTCGCTGCCGTACCTGATCACGGTGGTGGGCCCGTTCATGATTCTGCCGAACGTGGGTCTGAACGAGTGGGGTCACACCTTCTGGTTCATGGAAGAGTTGTTTGTGGC
>DATDOO010000194.1:0-8643 GCA_035293245.1 Methylococcaceae bacterium | reverse complement strand
AGCCCAAGCTGGGCCTTAGGCCCCAGCCGTTTGCCGACGCCTGCCGCCAGTTCTGGCTGGGCGGCGACTTCATCAAGAACGACGAACCGCAGGGCAACCAGGTGTTCGCGCCGCTGAAGGAAACCATCCGCCTGGTGGCCGACGCCATGAAGCGCGCCCAGGACGAAACCGGCGAGGCCAAGCTGTTCTCCGCCAACATCACCGCCGACGACCCCTTCGAAATGATCGCCCGCGGCGAATTCATCCTGGAAACCTTCGCCGAGAACGCCAGCCACGTCGCCTTCCTGGTGGACGGCTACGTGGCCGGACCGACGGCCGTCACCACCTGCCGGCGTTACTTCCCCAGCCAGTTCCTGCACTACCACCGCGCCGGTCACGGCGCGGTCACCAGCCCGCAGTCCAAGCGCGGCTATACGGCCTTCGTGCACTGCAAGATGTCGCGCCTCTCCGGCGCATCCGGCATCCACACCGGCACCATGGGCTACGGCAAGATGGAAGGCGGCGCGGAGGACAGGAACATCGCCTACATGCTGGAGCGCGACTCAGCCGACGGCCCGTTTTACCACCAGGAGTGGTTGGGCATGAAAGCCACCACGCCGATCATTTCCGGCGGCATGAACGCCCTGCGCCTGCCGGGCTTCTTCGATAACCTGGGCCATTCCAACGTCATCCAGACTTCCGGCGGCGGCGCCTTCGGCCACAAGGACGGCGGCACGGCCGGCGCCAAATCGCTGCGTCAGGCCCAGGACGCCTGGCAGAAGGGCATCAATTTGGCGGAGTACGCCAAAGAGCATCCGGAGTTGAAAGGCGCCTTCGAATCCTTCTCCTGGGATGCCGACAAGCTGTATCCGGGCTGGCGCGAGGCCTTGAAGGTTCCCAAGTAGCGCGATCCGTTGCGAAACGGCAAATCCCCCGGTTGCGGGGGCTTTGCATTTTCGAGACGGGCTTCGACTTCGACTTTACGGCGCGTCTCGGCCGCTGCTATCATTTCACGTCTAAATTGCTGGGCCGGCTGTTTCCGGGTCAGCGGTTGTTGGATCCGATACAACCCCAGTCCGAATTTTGCCGGTGTAGCTCAGTCGGTAGAGCAACTGATTCGTAATCAGTAGGTCAGCAGTTCGATTCTGCTCACCGGCTCCATTCAATCAATCGGTTGGTAGTAACCGCTCTTTTGTCAGGTCGATGACCGCAACCGATTCGTAGCGTTTCCCCGTAGCCCGTCCGTCATGCTTTGGGCGTATTCAGCGAGGCGATCCCGGAAGGGTTTCCACCGACTCCCAACCGCCTGTGTTCGCTTGCCGTACAGTTTCCCGGCGAGTTTGCGCGGGAAACGCGCCCGGTTCGAGAGAACCCGCCGTGTCGCCGACGAAGGAGGTTAGCGCCCTTTAGGCTACCTTCGTGGCAGCGGCAGTGATTCCCCGGTAGCGTGGGGAAGGCGATGGGGCGAGCGCCCAGTCACCTTCCCTCAGGCTTCCTTGGTAAAGACTCCTAGGTCGACGGCGTGCCGAGGCGATCCTTCATCCCCTCGAAGTTCTGCAGGGAGTGAAGGTGCAGGTATACCCACTCGAGTTCGTCCGACTTCGCAAGACCGGCGAGCGCATCGCCCGACAGTTCCTTGAGCTTGGTCTTGTTCACGCCCATGAAGCCGGTGAGGGACACGATTTGTCCCGATTCCAGCGTGACCTGCGCCTGCATCGGTTCGAGCAGGTTCAGATCCTTGAGTCCCTTGCAAAAAGCCTGGGTGCGCTGGAATTCGCTCTGATACCCCTGGAGGAACCGGAGGACGTTCTGCACATAACCCGTCGGTTTGCCGCTGTCGTCGAACAGGCGCTCGCCGCGTTCGTCCTGGTTGCATCCCGCGTAGGCTTCATCGATGCACAGCGAGAAGGTCTTGCCATCGCTGCTGCTTGAAAAAACAAAAGGATAACGGCGCACAAACGCCGGGATGTATTTCGCGCTCCAGCCGCCCTGGTCGCTCAGGTACAGATTCTCGTTGCCCCGCATGCCGAGGATCACCGCAGGCATTACCGCCTCCTCCGAGCCGGCAAAGACGATGGGGTATTCGGCGGCGGCACGGGCAAACTCCACCGCCATCAGCGGCACCGAGTTCACGTTCCGGCAGAATGCGTAATCGCCTCCCGCTTCGACGGACCACTGTGCGTGTCGCGCCTGTGTGACCGGAACGGCGGTTTCGTAAATCAGCATTTGTGTGGCCATGGTATCTCCCTGGTTGTTGTTGAAGGCCGCAGAGCCTTGACTAAATCCGAGTGTGGAAACCTAACACGAAAAAATGACGCCGGGTAGTCGAAAGCCGGTTTGAAGAAACCACGGCGCCGGATTTTCGCGGGGAATTCGTGTCCCGCGGGGACGGCGGACCGGTAACGGTTGTAAACTCGTTTTTCAGGCTGGTTTACCATCCACAGTAACCCCACTGTCGGGCGCAGGCCCTCTCCGGCAGGATCGCCCATAGGAGATATCCGTCATGCAATCATCCCCGCAAAACGATTCCGGAAACGGCGTGGTCTACGACCCCCAAGCCGCACGGGAGTTCTTTAAGGCAGCCGGTACAGCGGAAACCGTCGCCCAGGGCGCGACGATTTTTACCGAACGCGAGCGAGCCGGCCGCTTTTCACGGCAAAAGGACAAGATGTTCCTCCTGCAGCATGGCGAGGTGATCATCGAGGCTGCGGGCAAGAAGATCGGCGTCATTCGTCCCGGCGAGATTTTCGGCGAGCTCGCCCCGCTCACTTCGGCGGCCCGCAGCGCCGCGGCCATTGCCAAGACGCCCTGCGAGCTGATCAGTCTCGACCGGAATCAGTTTCTCGCCGGACTGGAAAAAAAGCCGGAGTTCGCCCTCATGATGATGGCCGTCATCATCGGGCGCTTGCGCGAGGTCGTCCTGCGCGCGAGAACCGGCAAAACGCTCGGCGAAGCCACCGGCGGCAAGGAATCCGGCGTCTTCGACCGCAAGCTGCTGCGGGACCTCATGGGCAAGCTGGCCGATCCGTCGCCCTTGCGCTTTTTGCGCGGCCATACGATTTTCCAGGAAGGCGGCGCCGGGATGCTGATGTACATCGTCGTGGAAGGATGTGTGGTGGCGAGCATCGAAGGCAAGACCGTAGAGCGGATCGGCCCCGGCGGCGTTGTCGGGGAAATCGCGCTGATCGACCTGAATCCCCGTCTGGCCAGCGTGAAAGCCGAGACCGACTGCCTTTTGCTTGCCATCGATCGCCGCAAAATGCTCGATCTGGTCAAAACGCAACCCGCGTTCGGCGTTTCGTTGTTGCGTGCCTTGGCGGCGCGTTTGCGTTTTATGGTTGCGGGCCCCCCATGGAGGTTTATCCCTGCTCTGGTCAACTTCTGGAAAGAAAGAACCGCCACCCTTTTCAAACGCGACCCGTATTGAGCCCAACGGTCATGGCGACTCGCCATGACCGTTGCATTGGACGTCCGCCATCGCCCAGGTTTCTTGCCGCCCTCACAGCCGGGCGGCCAGCGATTCGGCCACTTCGCCATCCGTCAGAACCAGGGGATTGGTTTTCATGCTGCTGCCCCGGCTGTGGGCGACGACCCGGGGAATGTCCGCTACGTTCATGCCGTAGCCGGACAACCGCGGCAACTCCAGCCGCCGGGTCCAGTCGGCCAGCGTATCCACGAGGCGCTCCAGGCCGGCGTCGTCGTCCAGCCTCATGGTTCGCGCCAGGACCTTGCCCACGTGCGCATACTTGGCCAGCGCCGGACTGCCCGGCGCCCGTTCGCGCAAGGCGCGCACGTTGATGGCGGTGCAATTGGCAACCAGAGTGCCGCACGCCACCCCGTGGGGAATGGGGAAGAAAGCGCCCAGGGGCGAAGCCAGGCCGTGCACCGAACCCAGTCCCGCCTGCGCCAGAGCGATTCCCGACAGGAGAGCGGCATACAGCATCGCGCCGCGGGCTTGCGGGACCTCGGGCGTTTGTTCGTACCAGGCGAACAGGCTGTCGCGCACCAGGCGGATGCCGGACAGGGCCAGTGCGTCGGTGAAAGGATTGGCTTTCAGCGAGACGTAGGACTCCAGCAACTGGGTAAACGCGTCCATGCCGTTGGCCGCAATCAGCGCCGCCGGGCAGCTCGCCAGCAATGACGGGTCGAGCACCGCGTATTCCGGCACCAGCTTTTCGTGGCGGAAGGATTTCTTGAAACCCTGCGCTCCCTGCACCGAAAGCACGGCGTTCCTGGTAGCTTCCGAGCCGGTGCCGGCCGTGGTGGGCGCGGCGATGAACGGCACGGCCGGGCCGGAATAGGGCAGTTCCGGGCCGACGCCCTCCAGAAAATCCAGCACCGAATGGGGGATGCGCAGCAGGCCGGCGATCGCCTTGGCCGCATCCAGCACGCTGCCGCCGCCGATGCCGATCACCACCTCGACGTTGGCCGCGCGGAAACGGGCCGCGGCCTCGTCCACCAGTTGCGGCGAAGGCTCCCCGGCCACCACGAACGACTCCCAATCCATTCCGGCCTGCCGCAGCCCGTCCAGGAGCATCCCATGATGGGGCGAGTGGACGAAGGAATGGGCGCCGGTCACCAGCAGGGCACGGCGCCCGTACTGGGCCGCCAGGGCCGGCACCCGCGCCAGCGTGCCCGCGCCGAACACGATGCGCGGCAGCCGCGCGACCTCGAACGGCAGGATTTCCATCATTGGGGGTACAGCCCTGCATAGCGCACGCCCTGGCGCGGTTCGGCCATCCAGCCGGCCACCGTATCGCGCCACTTCAGGTAATGGGACGTCTGTTTATGTGCCGCCGCGTCAGCCTCGGAGGCATAGGCCTCGTAAAGCACAAAGCGGGTGGGGTCGTCCGGCGATTGCAACACGTCGAAGCGCCGGTTGCCCGGCTCCTGCACCGAATTTTCGTGATTCTCGCGCGTGGCGGCGAGGAAGGCTTCCACGCAATCCGGTTTGACGTGGACGTGAACCAGGGTCACATGCATGTTTTCTCTCCCATGGGCTGCGCGCAATTTATCATCCCGTTCGGGATGCACCGTTTATCTTATCCGCACATCCCATGGGCGTGCATCGCCCGATAGAATGGGACGCGCGCAGCAACCGGATACCCGTTCACCCGCATGTCCAAACGCATACTCATCGTCGAAGACGAGCCGGCCATTGCCGACACGCTGATCTATGCCCTGGCGAACGAAGGCTATGACCCGGAGCACGTGAGCCTGGCGCAAGCCGCGCTGAGCCGGCTCAGGTCCGGGGATTTCGCCCTGGCGATTCTCGACGTGGGCCTTCCCGACGGCAACGGCTTCGAGTTGTGCCGGGAGCTGCGCCGTTTTGCGGACTTGCCGGTTCTTTTCCTCACGGCGCGCGGCGACGAGATCGACCGCATCGTCGGGCTGGAGATCGGCGCGGACGATTACGTCACCAAGCCTTTCAGCCCCAGGGAGGTGGCGGCGCGGGTGCGGGTCATTTTGCGCCGCGCGCAGTCCGGGACCGCTCCGGCCCCGGCCGTGGCGCCTGCTGTGTCGGGCGCCTTCGAACTGGATGCCGCTGGCGGACGGGTCCGCTTCCGGGGCCGGTTGCTCGATCTGACCCGCTACGAGTATCTCGTGTTGAAATTGCTCCTTGAGCACCCGGAGCGCATCTTCTCCCGCGAACAGTTGCTGGAACAGGTGTGGAACGATCACGGGGAAGTGTTCGACCGCACCGTCGACACTCACATCAAGACCCTGCGCGCCAAGCTGCGCTCGGTCGATCCGGACAGCGACCCGATCCGCACGCACCGAGGGCTGGGTTACAGCCTCTGCATGGAGTCCCGGTGAAACTGTCGGTCCGGCTGTTTCTCGGCTATTTCCTCATCGTCGCCGTCGCCGGCCACCTGGTGCTGATGCTGATGGTGCGGGTGATCAGCCCCGGCGTGCGCACGGCGCTGGAAGCCAGCCTGGTGGACACCGCCAACCTGCTCGCCGAATTGGCGGTTCCCGAGATGCGCGACGGGCGGATCGCCGCTGGACCCTTCGGCGAGGCGATTCGCCGTTATGCCGCCCGTCCGGTTTCTGCGCACATTTTCCACTTTCCCAAGCGCAGCCTGGATTACCGGGTTTACGTCACCGACACGCGCGGCATCGTGTTGTTCGACTCGTCGAACCAGTCGGTGGGCGAGGACTTCTCGCGCTGGAACGACGTTTACCTCACCCTGCAGGGACAATACGGCGCCCGTTCGTCACGGGCGGACCCCGCGGACGGCAACAGTTCCATGATGCACGTGGCTGCGCCCATCAAGGATGGGGAACAACTGCTGGGCGTGCTGACCGTGGCCTACCCGACTTCGCTGCTGCAACCCATCGTCGACCAGAGCGAGGCGGAAGTGCGCCGCTCCGCCCTGTGGCTGTTCGGCGCGGCGCTGGCGTTCGGTGCCCTGTTCAACTGGCGGCTGACCCGCGCCATCGACTTGCTGGCAGGCTACGCACGGGCGGTCACGGCCGGGGAGCGGGCCACGCCGCCCAAATTGCACAGCCCGGAAATGGCGACCCTGGCCCAGGCGCTGGAAACCATGCGGCAGGAACTGGAGGGAAAGCAATACGCCGAACGCTACGTGCAGACCCTGACCCACGAAATGAAAAGCCCGCTGGCCGCCATCCGCGGGGCGGCGGAACTGCTGGAGGAGCCGTTGCCGGAAGGGGACCGCCGTCGTTTCGCCACCAACGCCCGCGAACAGGCGGAGCGCCTGGATCAACTGGTCGAACGGCTGTTGAGCCTCGCGGCCGTCGAACATCGGCAGGCATTGTCCGATGCGGTGGAGGTCGACATGGCCAAGCTGGTCCAGGACGTGGCGGAGGAGAAACGCATGCAGTTCAGGGAACGAAATCTCACTTCCCGGATGGCCGTTGCCGACGGCCTTCGGGTTTGGGGAGAAAGCTTTTTGTTGCGCCAGGCCCTGTCCAATCTGATCGACAACGCCGTGGCGTTTTCTCCCGAGCAGGGCGTCATCGAGATCCTGGGCGAGCGGAGCGAGGCGGCGGTGATCCTGCGCATCCGCGATCAGGGAACCGGGATTCCCGATTACGCCCTGCAGCGCCTGTTCGAGCGTTTCTACTCGCTGCCCCGGCCGGATACCGGGCGGAAAAGCACGGGGCTGGGCTTGGCTTTCGTCCGTGAGGTCGCGACGCTGCATCAAGGCCGCGTCGAGGTCGGGAACCGGCCCGAAGGCGGGGCGGAAGCCATCCTGATCCTGCCGGCGGTCTAACCTGGGTTCACCTCCGCTTCACACACTTCACGCCCGCTCCATCAAGGCTTCACGGCTGGCGCGCATCCTGAATCCCGTCCTTTTCACGATTCAGGAGAACCGCTATGCAAAAGATCCTCTTGTCCAAAACCGGCGTGATGCTCGGCCTCATGCTGACGCTGCTCATTCCCTTGAGCATGATCGAAAACCTGGTGAGCGAACGCAGCGGCCGCCAGCAGCAGGTCGTCGCCGACATCGCTGCCAGTTCCGCCGGGCCGCAGCGCCTGTTCGGTCCCATCTTCGCCGTTCCCTACGCCGAGTACTGGACGGAAGTGGTGGAAACCAAGCAGGACGGCGTTCCCACACGGGAGGAAAAGCAGCATGTGGACTACCGCACTCTGTACTTCCTGCCCGAGCAATTGAACGTGGATGGCGCCCTGGCCACGGAAACCAAGCGGCGCGGCTTGTTCAAGGTGCGCTCCTACGTGCTGGACACCGTGGTCAAAGGGAGCTTCGTCCTGCCGGCCCGCTACGGCAATCCCGGCCCGGCGCACAACGGCCGCCTGGTGTTCGGCGCGCCCTATGCCGCGATCGCCCTGTCCGACATGCGCGGCGTGCTGGAAGCGCAGGGGCTGGAGTGGAACGGCGAGCAGCGCGCCTTCGAGCAGGGCGCGGAGCTACCCGTCCAGGTCAGCGGCATGCACGCCGACCTCGGACCCCAACCGGTGGACAACGGGCCGGTCACGATTCCCTTCGGCTTCAAGCTGAAGTTGCGGGGCATCGAGGAACTGGACTTCGTGCCGGCCGGCAAGCAGACCCGCGTGAGCCTGTCCTCCGCCTGGCAGCACCCCAGTTTTCACGGCCGCTTCCTGCCCGACCCGCAGAGCCAGAAGATCAACGAGGAAGGCTTTCACGCCGAGTGGCTGGTCAATGCCCTGGCGTCCAACGTGGCGCAAAGCATTTACAAGTGCCGGGACATCGGCTGTTACGACAGCTTCGGCATCCGCCTCATGGACCCCATCAACATCTATTCCCAATCCGACCGCGCCACCAAGTACGGCTTCCTGTTCGTCTGCCTGACTTTCGCGTCGATCTTCCTGTTCGAGATTCTCAAGCGCCTGGCCATCCACCCGGCCCAGTACGCCTTGGTCGGTCTCGCTTTGGCCATGTTCTTCCTGCTGCTGCTGAGCTTGTCGGAACACATCGCCTTTCCTCTCGCCTATCTGGTTGCGGCGGGCGCCTGCGTGGGGCTGATCGGGTTCTACCTGAGCGCCGTCATGGGCAGCGTCCGCCGCGGCTCTGCGGCTGGCGCCATGCTGGGAGGGCTGTTCGCGGCCCTGTACGGACTGCTCCAGTCGGAGGACAACGCTCTCATGCTGGGCTCGCTCCTCTTGTTCATCCTGCTGGCCGTCGCCATGGCAGCCACCCGCCGAGTGGACTGGTA
>DATDOO010000193.1:0-3122 GCA_035293245.1 Methylococcaceae bacterium | reverse complement strand
ATATCGATGCCCAGCCGCGCCGCCACCTCCGCATCGCGCGCCTCGCGCCCGGTTTCCCGCTCGATCTCCTGCATCGCCTCCACCACCTCCCGGTGCCGGCGGTGCACGGAACGCGGCGTCCAGTCGCTGCGCCGCACCTCGTCGAGCATCGCGCCGCGGACGCGGATACCGGCGTACGTCTCGAAACTGGCGCCGTGCGCGCCGTCGTATTGGCGCGCCGCTTCCAGCAAACCCAGCATGCCGGCCTGGAGCAGATCGTCGAGCTGCACGCTCGGCGGCAGGCGGTGCATCAGATGATGCGCGATCCGCTTGACCAGCGGTGCGTAACGGCGCACCACATCACCCGCGTCGGCGGCCGCCGTCGCGGCATACTGCCCGGCGGCGTTCATGCCGCACCTCCTTGTGCGGCACCTTGCGGGCGGCTTTGCCGTGCAAATTTGCTTTCCTGCAAATTTGTCACGGCGCACCTCCTTGTGCGCCATCCTTCGGACGGCTGCGCGGCGCACCGATCCGCCGGGAGCAGATTGGGAGGCGCATAGCGCGGAGCGTAGCCCGAGCCGCAAAGATGCGGCGAGCCGATCGGCTTTCCCGCCGATCCGTCATAACGGAAAAGCCGATTGTGCAGCGCCGTAGCGGATCATGCGCTCGACGAAAAACTCCAGATAACCGCCCGCCTGCTCCGGCGGAGCCAACTGTTCCACCCGGCGCGCCAGGTCGCGGAAGGCCTGGGAGGCCGCGCTGCGCGGAAAGGACTGGATCACCGGGGATTGCCGTTGCACGGCGCGGCGCAAATTGGCGTCATAAGGAATCGACCCGAGCAAATTCAGCGTGACATCCAGGTAGCGGTCGGTAACCCGGCATAATTTAACAAATAATGCCTGCCCCTGCTCCGGGCTTTGCACCATGTTGGCGACGATATGGAAACGGTAGACGCCGTAGTCGCGGTTGAGCAGCTTGATGAAGGCATAGGCGTCGGTCAGGGAAGTCGGCTCGTCGCACAGTACCACGGCGATCTCCTGGCAGGCGCGGGAGAAATTGACCACGGTGCCGGAAATGCCCGCCGCCGTGTCCACGATCAGGAAATCCACGTCCTCGTCCATGTCGCCGAAAGCGCGGATCAGGCCCGCCTGCTCCGCCGCCGGCAGTTCCGCCATTTTCTGGATGCCCGACGCGGCGGGCACGATCTTCATGCCGCCCGGCGTTTCGACGAGGATTTCCTCCAGGGCGCGTTCGCCGCTGAGGAGATGGGACAGGTTGTAGCGCGTCTGCAAGCCGAGCAGCACGTCGACGTTGGCGAGACTCATGTCGGCGTCGAACAGCAGGACGCGCCGCCCCAGTTCCGTCAACGCCAGCCCCAGATTGACGGACACGTTGGTCTTGCCCACGCCGCCCTTGCCGCTGGTCACGGCCAGGGTGCGCACCGGTTTTAGAGGTTTCATTCTTCTCAGCCCTCCGGCCTGATCGTGGCTAACAGTCATGGCGGCTAACACCTCTCCGAAGTATGAAAGCCGCGTGCGCCACGACCGTTGGTTTCCGGACTTTCCTGTCCGGAACCCTTCGGGCCAGTTGCGCTCGACCAAAACCGTTCCCGACGGTTTTGTCCCTCACCCCGGCCCTCGCCCGGAGGGAGAGGGTGAGCAAGGTTGCTGCGACTTTCATATTAAGCGCCGGCATGAATCGCCCACGCCTCGAAATCGTCGGAGGATACCGCATTGTCCTCGTCCTCGCGCCGGGCGGCGAAACAGCGCTCCACCAGGTTCGCGGCCCGCGCGCGGTGCAGATCCTCCGGAACCTGCTGGCCGTCGGTGACGTAGGACAGGGGCAATTCGTGCTCGACGACCGCCGACAGCGCCGTTCCCAATTCCGCCGCCTCGTCCAGTTTGGTGAGAATGCAGCCCTTCGGCGCGCAGGATTGGTAGGCGCGGGCGATTTCATCGAGGGTGCGCCGCTGGGCGGCCGCCGACAGCGCCAGAAAAATGCGCACCGGCACGCCGCAATTGCGCAACAGGGCGATCTGCTCGGCCACGCGCATGTCGCGCTGCCCCATGCCCGCCGTGTCGATCAGCACCAGTTTCTTGTCCATGAAGCCCTTGAGCACCGCATCGAGTTCCGCGGCGTTGGCGGCGCTGGCCACCGGCACGTCGAGAATGCGGCCGTAGGTGTGCAACTGCTCGTGGGCGGCGATGCGGTAGTTGTCCACCGTCACCAGCGCAATCTGGCGCGGCCCGTGCTTGAGCCGGAAACGGGCCGCCAGCTTGGCGACGGAGGTGGTCTTGCCCACCCCGGTCGGCCCGACCAGCGCCGCCACCCCGCCGTATTCCAGCAAGGTATCCTCGTGGACGGGAAGCCGGCGGGCGAGGATTTGCCGCGCGTCCTCCCAAGCCCCGACCCGACTGTCCGCCGCGCCCGTCCGATCGGCGACCTGCCGGCTCAAGCTCCGGGAAAAGCCCAGCGCGGCCAGGCCCTGCATCAGTTCCAGGCGCGCGGCGTCGTGCTGGCGGACCGACGACCAGCCCGCTTCGGCGAGGCGCAGGTCCACCGTGCGCCGCAAGTCCCGCAATTCGCGCCGCACCTCGTCCAGGAGACGGGTTTCGACGCCGGCGGCAAATTTCGTCTCGACAGGTAGGACGGGACGGGGTGCGGGTTTGGCAGGGCGCGGAGCCGGCGGCTCGGACAGCCAGGGCGTCACCCGCTGTCCCGCCTTGCGCTCGGCGTTTTCTTTCGTCGGAAGGGGCGCAGCGCTCTTCGCCGCGGCCGGACGAGCCGGAGGCGCGGTAGGCGGAGCGGGGGGCGCGCCGGGGGCGCCCGGCCTTGCGGCGGGCTCCTTCGCACCGGCAGTGAAGGCCCGCTCGTCGTAATCCAGCGCGGCGACGATCTCCACTCCGCCCTCGACCCGGCGATTGGACAGGATGACCGCATCCGGCCCCTGGTCCTCGCGCACCATGCGGATGGCGGTGCGCATGTCCGGCGCCACGTAACGTTTGATTTTCATGTCGGTTTCTCGAATGTTGCGGATTAGGGGCCGGGGATCAGGGGCTAGGGGTCAGGGATTAGAAAAATGCGCCGCGGAGCGGCGCCCCTGGCCCCTGGCCCCTAATCCCTAACCCCTTCTTCCAATCGCC
>DATDOO010000192.1:0-3311 GCA_035293245.1 Methylococcaceae bacterium | reverse complement strand
ATCGGATCAGCTTGATGATGTCTTCGGCGGCTTCTGCAATGCCCCCTGGAGTTTCAATGACGATGTCGATAGCTTTCCCTGATAGGTTGGCCAGTTGATCCTGCGCCGGAAGGATATCGCTGTAATCCATCGCGATCTTCTGAATGTTTTGGAAAGATCGCTGGCATAGACAAGAATGTCGCGCCCATCCCGAAGGGACGAGATCGCTTGTAGTTGCTTCTTCCTCTCCAACTGGAGTTGTCGGAAGTTCAGGCTCCTGTCCAAGTATTCCGTGTAAACACCCATGCCGCTCTTTACACAAATCTGGAACGCTGTGTAAAGCGATTTCCAAGTGCTCTATCATCCACGTGCGCATCTGCGATTGTTCCGGGGTGGTAGCGCGGGCGGATGGGCGGGGGTTGGGCAGCGATCAGTTCAGCGCCGCAGCCGCAGGTTGAGCGTGGGGATAGAGTTCCGACCACCGACCGTTGCGCCAGTAGGTTTCCAGGCACATCAGGGCTTCATCGCCCACGGCGGTCCAGAATTGGCCGGTCCGCTTGAAGCGGACTTGATACTGTCGGCAGGTCGATTCGATCGCGCCCGAGCCCAACGGTTGTTGGGCCAGTTCCCTTTGCGCGGCGGTGGCGGTGCCGGCTTCACAGGCCTGGCGCGCCTCCAGCACGTCTTTGTATTTCATCCGGTGCTCGTGGCTTTGGAAGTAGTCGATTTGTTTCTGGATTTTCTCTTGCAGGGCGGCGCTCAGGCGGGGTGGGAGCTCGCTCAGGCTTTGAATGACCTGCCGGGGTTGATCGTCGCGCACGGCCTGGAGCAGCGGGGCGACCCAGGCGCGCGCCTCGGGGGTGCCGCGGCCGTAGAGGTCGTGGGCCACTTCCCAGAGGTGTTCATCGATGTGCCAAAGGTCCAGGCGTTGTCGCGCTTGCGGGAAGCGGTCGGCGAAGGCGTTCCAAATCCAGACGGCGCCGTCGGCCAGGACCAGCACTTGTTGGGCCTGGCCCAGGCCCCGGGCCAGGGCTTCGCGATAGAGTTGGCGCATCAAGGCCGCGATGCCTAGGCGCGTGGCCACGTAGCCGCGCTGGCTGATGAGGGGGCGCTGGCCGGCGGTTTCGCCGCGGTGATCGAGGCGAAAGACCGTGCCCACATAAACCCAGTGCCAGCGGGACAGGGGCTGACCCTGGGCGCGCAGGGCGGCGGTCTGGCCCCAGAGGTCGCGCTCGCCCCGTGAGATAAATGGCTCCGGACTGGCAAGCCGACATCCCAACGGCTATCTCACGGGGCGAGCGAATGTTCCAAGCGTCGATCTGGATGACCAGGGTGAAGGGCGCACGGGGCGGGCTTTCGCCGGCGTTCAACCGTTGGAGGGTTTCCCAGGTGTCCAGTTGGGCCAGGGCGTTGGTGCGGGCGGCTTGGGCTTTGCGGCCCTGGCGGTGGGCTTCGTCATGGAGGAAGCAGCGGCTTAAGTCCAAGCCCAGGCGGGCGGCGACCGGCTCGGCTTGTTCGGCCGGCATTTTGCTGACCAGCAACGCGCAGATTTCCTGCAGGTAGGGCGAGGCGGGGGCTTTCTTTTGCAGCCCCAAGGCGTGATCGGCCGGGAAGTGCCACTGCTCACAGTCGGCGCACCACCCGTAACGCCGGTAGAGGGTCAGCGGGCCAAAGCGCGATGGGAGGGTGCGCGGGAGCGACTTTTGATCGGTGAGTTCGCGCTGGTGCTTGGGGCAGCGACAGGGTGTGGCGTTGGCTTTGAGTTGCGCGGCCCGCTGGGCCAGCAGGCGGAGCGGTTCCTGGGTGGCGCGGGCCAGTTGTTCTTCGAGGTGACCGAGGTGTTGTTCGGGATGTTTTTGAATGAGGTCCAGGCGGGCCTGCAGATCGTTTTGCCAGGCGGCGATTTCGGCGGCGGTGAGCGCGGCCTGCGTGAGGGCGGCGGCGGCCTGGCGGGCGGCGCCGGCAGCGAGGATGTCCTCGGTCAGGCGCTGGCGTTGGGCCTGGGCGGCGCGTTGGGCCTGGCGGACGCGAGGCGGCGCGCGGCGCGTTTTGCTGGTTTTGCGCGTGGCGGTGTGGGTCGTGGGGGTAGTGGTGGTCGTCATGGATGAGGGATGGGTTAAGGAGGGGATGGGGGTTCGGAGTTCGTCCCCTGCAACCGTTCGCAAAATCGGGGATGCAGGGGAAAGAGGTAAACGTCTTTGACGGGCAGTTGGTGGTGCGAACCATCGGGACGATCCTGCCGGCTGCGGCCTTTGGTCTGGCCCACGCGCACCCAGTTGGCCGCCTGATAACAGGTGCCGGCGAAACGGTCGGGTGGGACGAAGGTTTCCAGCAGATAAACGGGATGGCCGTACTTGCGCGGCCAGTCGGTGTTCAGGCGCCGGGCCACCCGGCTCAGAACATAACTGCCCAACTGCGGCACGTGCACCCAGGGCAAAATCAAAAAACGCGCGTTGTTGGCCAGCAGATGCAGATGGGTCCGGCGCGCGGCGGCGTCCCAGCCCACGTAACGGTCGCGGGCGGCGCACTGCCAGGCCGCCGCGCCCCAGAGCACACAAGCCACAGGCCGGCCCTGGCGGTCCCGGACCAGATACTGCAAGTTCTGCCCCACCCAACTGCGGTGACTCAGGTAATGATGCTGGCGGAGCAGCGCGGCGAAGAGGGCCCGCTGGGGCGAGGCGTCGGGGGTGCTGACTTCCGCCACCCGCAGCGGGAGTAAGGCGGCCAACGGCTCGGTGATCGGGATCGGTGGGGGCGAGACCCGGTCCGTCGGCGCGGGAGGCGGCTGCATGCGCGGCGGCGGCGCCTGACGACGCGGCGGCAAGACGATCCAGCCGCGCTGTTCGAGTTTGCGCAAGAGCGTGCGGGTGGCCATGTCCTTGAGTTGGCCGGCCGGAGTGCGCCACTGCCAGCGCTGGGCCAACTGGCGGCTCAGTTGCCGGCGGCTGGCGTGCGGCTGTTCGGCCAGGAGTTGGCGCACGTACGCCAATTCGGCCGCGCCGAAAGAGCGACCTTGGATGAGGTCCGGTTCGTTCACGGACCGGACTCTGACGGAAACGGGCGATGGAGTCCCGCCCAAAATGAAACTATTTTCAGCGGGGTGGAATGAGTGTCAGCGGCAGGGGTGACGGTCGTTGGTTGTCCGGCGGCTCGACCGTCGGCGGCTTTCCCGTTGCCACGATCCCGAAAAATCGCAGATGCGCACGTTTGCGCCGCCCGGCGCGGCAAGGCTCCGGTAATGCGTGGCGCTGACAGGCCGGTGGCCCTCTTGCTGCTCGCGAGCTTGAAGTTACAAATGTAACAGTAAGGTGCGCCTTGCTTTTTTGGTTCCT
>DATDOO010000191.1:0-4346 GCA_035293245.1 Methylococcaceae bacterium | reverse complement strand
GTCCTCTCGCAGTACCTGGCCGATCACGGGCGCGACGCCGGGGGAACGGCCCTGGCCGCCGTTGCCGACGACATCGGCCTGCAACGCAAGGTGCTCTCCGGTGCCACAAGCCTGGTCATGAAGATGGTGGCCGACGGGGCGCTGGCGCGCGATTACCTGGCCCTGGCCGAGATCGTGCGCCTGCATCCGGGACTGGTCACCGCCCAGGCCGAGACGCTGCAACGCCTATTGGCGCCGCTGAGCAAGGAGGAGCTTGCCCTGGCCCCGGCCATGATGAGCGAGTTTCGCGCCATGGCCGCAATCCTCGACGATCCGGCGATTTCCGACCCGGCGTCCTACCAGTTCATCCAGCTCCTCGGCGCAACCGAACCGCGGGTCGTCATGGCCTCCGCGCTCGATGCCGTGCTGGCGCCGCTCATGCAGGGGACGGTCGCCGTGATGCTGCAGAAAAACGCGACGCGCAACCGCCAGTATGAAGCGCTGCAAGCCTTTGCCGCCCTCGACGAGGTGCCCGGACCCGAACTGGGCGAGGCGGAGCGGGCGTTGCGGGAGCGGCAGGACGAAGGCATGACCTGGACATGGCTTTACAATCCGGTCGGCAAGCTGATCCTATCGGTGGCCGGGCCCGATTTTTCCGACTTCAAGCGCCGGCTGCTCGACACGGAGGGCTTGCGCCGCCTGGTGGCGTTGCAGGTACGGATTTCCACCCAGGGGATTGCCGACGCCGACATGGAGGCTTTCCTCGCCACAACCGACAGCTCACTGGCCAACCCTTACACCGGCAAACCGATGCTCTGGGACGCCGGAAAGCGCGCGTTGATCCTGGTCACGGCGAAGAATTCGCGCTGGTTCGTCGTGGATCAGGACGGCCGCATCGCGCTGCCGATCTGAGGCCTTCGCTCACAGCCAGTTCCCCAGCAACACGAAGGGCGCCCAGAAATAGGGGTGGCGGAATTTGCCCTCCCGCAGCATGGATTGCTGCGCCTGTTGCAGGGCCTCCGCCTTGCTCAGGGTGGCGCGGTTGCGGTAAAGCTGCACCATGAACCGGCCGGTGCTGGCATCGCTGACCGCCCACAGCGTGGCCAGCACGCCCTTGGCGCCGCGGTTCTGCGCCAGCGCGCCGAAACCCTCGATCTCGCGGCCGTTGGCGCTGCCGCCCACGGCGGTGTTGCAGGCCGACAGGGTGAGCAAATCCACCGCGTTGAAATCGTAGTGGCTGCGGATGTCGGCCAGGGTGATCCTGCCGCCGTCGCCGAGAAGAAGGTACGAGTCCTTTTCGGTGCCGGGGGTGAACACGAAGTGGCTGGCGATGTGAATCACCGGGTAGCCTTCATCCAGCACGCCGAGAAAGGCTTTGCTGGTGAAGTCGCGGTTGAGGCGAAGAATGCCTTCGGCGACGCCGTCCCGGTCCTTGGCGCCGCGCAGCACCAGTTGTTCCAGCTCCTGCGCCACCCCCGGCAGCGGACTGAAGCCGCGCACGGCTTCGCTGACCCCCAGGCCGGCGATCCGCCAGTTTGCCAGCGGCGCGCGCGTCAGGTTTCCCCGCGCGGCTTCCGTGTACATCGCCAGGGCGTAGCGCTCGACGACGTACTGCTTGCCGTCGTGCAGCGCCGCCACCGGCACGTAGCGGAGCGCGCCGTCCAGGGACAGCATCAGCAACCGGGCACGGGCTTCCTGCAAGTCGGCTTCCAGGGGCTGTATCAGCCAGCGGTACAAGCGCTGGCTTTCCTGCAGGGGCCCGCGGATGGGGGCTTCCAGCTTGCGGCGCAAATCCAGAATGGCGCGGCTCAGTTCCGCCGCGCCGACCGGGGCCTCCCGCGCCAGTTGGGCTTCCGGCGTGGTCAGGATGATGTGCAGCTTGCTCGGGGCAATCAGGTACTGCACCAGCACGGAGCCATGCCCGAGCTGGCGCAAAGTGCCCTGCAGGGATTGCAGTTGCGCCCGCACGGTTTCGCCGAATTCCCTGGCGCGCAGGGCGTCGGCCTGCATGAAGGCTGTGCGCAGTTCCTGTAGATAGGCGTCGAATGCCTGGCTCGCCACCTGCAAATCCGCCTGCAATTGCCCGCGCCGCGCTTGCTCCGGCCCGCTCAGTTCACCCTGCCGGGCTTTTTGCCTTAAGTCTCCCAATTCCTTGCCCAGGGCCGCCAGCTTGTCCTGAATCTCCGCGTAACGCGCGGCCCAGACTTGCTCGAGAGCGTTGTAGGACACCCGTCCGTCACGGGCGGCGGCCTCCTCGTCGCGCCGCACGAAGTCGAAATATTCGTCCTCTTTCAAAAGATTGAGCACTTGCTGGGCTTCCGGCAGCCGCCCCAGTTCGATCAGCAGATCCGCCAGTTCCTGATAGACCACGGATTTGTCCTGCAAAAACGCCTGCTGCAGCGCCTTGTCTATCTGCGCCAGGTTCAGGCGCAGGGTTTGCAGCAGGTTGACCGCCTGCTTGCCGAACAACACCGCCGCGGCCGGGCTGTCCGTCCGCAGCAGGCGGCTTTGCAACGCAAGGGCCCCAACCAGCCCGAGCGGGTCGTGCAGGCTTTGCTTTTCGCGCAAGGCCTCGCTCATGGAAGCCTGGGCCGGCCGGCCGGATAGCCGGGCGCTGTCGGCCAGATACAGCAAGGCGTCCGAAGCCAGTTGGGGATCGTCCAGTTGCCGCGCCAACAGCCGTGCTTGCTCGAATTCCGAAAAAGCCGCGGCGTGGTTGCCCTGCGCCTGGTAAATCCGCCCCAGTTGCAGCAAGGCTTGCGCCTGGCCGTGCCGGTCTTCGATGTGCTTGAGAATGTGGTAGGACTGGCGCTGCGCCTCGATGGCGTCGTCCAGCCGGTTTTGCGCCAGGTAACACAGGCTGAGCTGGTTCAGCACCAGGCTTTCCGTGCCCTGGTCGCCGCGCACGGTCTGGTAAGCCTGCTTGAGGTATTGCTCGGCGCGGGCGTGCTCGCCCAGGCGGTAGTAGGCCTGCCCCAGTTCGAAAGCGGCGCGGGGGATGCCGTTGTCCAGCGCCCAGCGCAGCTTGTCCAGGGCCAGCCGGTAATTGCCCAGCACCTGGTAAACCCGTCCGCTGTACCAGCGGACCCGTGCCAGGCCACCCTTCTGCTTCCGAAAACGCTCTTCAAGCTGCTGCGCCAGCGTGAGGGCTTCGGCGTAGTGCCCTGCGTCGTACAGGCTTTCCAGTTGCTGGATCGGATCGACCTCGCCTTCCGCCGCGACTTTCTCCACCCGCAGCTCATCCAGCCAGACGGTGCCCGTATTCACGTGCAGGATGCGGAAATCGATGTAGTCGTTGTGGCCGATGTTGACCGTCGCAGTGAACGGCTGCCAGTCGTAGGTTCCCGGCGGCAGCGCCGGAATGCGTTTTCCCCAGGCCGCATCGACCGCGATGCTCACGGCCCCGGCGCTCAAATCCCGCGCCTTGGCGTAACCGGAGACTTTGTAGACCGCATTCGGCTCCAGGCCGGCGATCCGTTGCGACAGGGTGGTGAACACGTGGGGCGCGGCCGGGGAGTGGTTGGTGATGCGCAGGGCGCAGCAGCCCCGGTATTTTTCGGCGTAGTCGATTTTCATGAACGCCTGGACGTTCATGCTGTTCCACCACACGCCGAAACCGAATTTGCCGTCGGTGCGCTCGTAGTGGCCGGTGCCCCAGGGGAAAATCAGCCCGTCCTCGAAACCGCCGTTGTTCAACAAGGTGCCGGAGGACTGGGCCGGCAGTACGCCGGCAAACGCCTGCTTGAGTGTTTTCGCCCGGGTAAAGAAATCCGCGAATTCATCGCTCCGGCCCTGCTCCAAAGCCACTGCGGCGAGATGGTTGAGAATTTCCCCGGCCAGCGGGCTGGTTGTCTCCGCCAGCTCGGCCTGCGCCTGTTCGTACCGCTGCCGAGCCTGAGCGTAATCGGCGCCGGTGAAGGCTTCATCGCCGCTCCGCAGCCTGTCCAGCGCCGATTTCTCGTCGCCATGGGCCGCGCCGGCACCGAGCAGCAGCGCCGCCAGGCTTATCCCGATGTTGGGTTTTGTCATGGCATGGTCTTCCTGTTCCGGAACAGCAGGCGTTGCCGACAAGCGTAGGCGGATTTGCTGCGGTTTTCGCGTAAAGTTGCAGCGATATAATGAAAAGCCGCGCCGGCTCATGCCGGCGCGAACCCTGCGCGCGACGCGCCATGCCATAGCTTTGGGGGAAAATGTGAACAAGCTTACGCCCTCCCTGAATTCCTCCTGTCTATCCGCCCCTATGCGACCACCGCAGTTATTCCTGGTTGTATTTGCCATTGCCGCCGCCTGGATCGGCGGCTTTTGCGTCGTGACGACTTCGCGTGTATTCGCATCCCTGTACCATTCGTTGGGTTTTGGGGCCGACC
>DATDOO010000190.1:0-3070 GCA_035293245.1 Methylococcaceae bacterium | reverse complement strand
GACCAGTTCGCCCAGCAGGGTTTCCAGTCGGGTGAAATCGTCGGACTGGCGCAGGGCGGTTTCGGGTTGGCAGTCGGTGCCGAGCACCACGGGCTGCCGGAAGCCGGCGCGCTGCAACTGGCGGAGGAAGTCCTCGATCTGGGCAGGGTCCGCATGATCGGACTGGTTCATGACGAACAGCCAGGCATGGCGCTGGCCGTGCTGCACCAGGAGGCGCCAGCCCTTGTCGTCGCGGTAGCGCTCCGGGCTGACGACGTAGATCACCACGTCGATGTGCGGCAGCCACGCCAGCGCCTGCGCGCGGTTGGCGGCGTCGGTGCTGTCCATGTCCGGCATGTCGATCCACAGTACGCCGCGCCGCGCCGCGTTGCGGTGCCGGGCGATGCGCACCCGCTCTACGGGGAATTCGCCCGGCAGGCGGGCCAGTTCCACCGACTCGTGCAGGTAGAGGGACACTTCGTGGGAGGTGGGGCGCTCGACGCCGACGCGGGCGACCGGCTCGCCGGCCAGCCGGTTGAGCAGGCTGCTCTTGCCGACCCCGGTGCCGCCGAAAAAGGCCGCCACCAGCGGCCGGCCGTCGCCTTCGAACAGCGCGCCGGGTTCCGTGGCATCGAAGTTCTCCAGCGCCGCGGCGTCTTCCGCCGCCAGCCAGCCCGCGCCGGCCGCCTCGCGCGCCCATTGCCGCGCTGCGGCGAGATGCTTCTGCAACGCCGCCTGGGTCATGCCGCACATCCCTGTGCGGCACCCTGACGGGCCGCCTTCGGCGGTGCAAATTTGCTTTCCTGCAAATTTGTCATTTACCCGAGCCCCGTAACGCCCGCTCGGCTTCCTGGAGGGCTGCTTCCGGCAGGCCGTACAGGCCAGGTCCTTCCAGCCGTGCGGCGAATTCCCGCAACGGCTGCCGCAGCGAGGTTTCGAACAGCGCGCCGACCGCTTCGATCTGCCGTTGTTTCAGTTCCGCCTGCACGCGGCCCAGATACTGGCCGAGCGCGCTTTCGGTCAGCAGGGAGGTAAGCGAGAGCACCGCCGGGGCGAGGAAGAAGTCGTGCAGGCCGATGCCGCCGGTCTTGAAGGCCAGGGCCAGGGCGGTGGCGTCGGTGCCGAGGCGCGCGCCGCGCAGGGTGTTGAGCACGCCGGGATGCTCGCGCAGCCGCTCCAGCAACTTGCCCGCGGCGGACTCGATCTCCGGGCGGAAGGCGGTGGCGTAACGGGAAACGGCGGGGCGGAACGCGGACTCCAGGCGCGCGCATTCGCCGGGAAGAGCGCGGTTGAGCGCCTCCCACCAGAGGCGTCCGCCGTCCGCTTCATCGCGCAGGGACAGCGCCGTTTCGCGCAAGCGGTCGCAGGCGTGGGCCTGCAGGCGGGCCAGCAGCGCCTGTTCGGCTTCGGCCGCGTGTTTGGGCGGGCGGTCGAGGCGGAACAGCTTGCGCGCCGGCCAGGTCAGAATCCGCCGGGCGCGGCGCAAGGGCGCGCCGATGCCGGGCAGTTCCAGGAGGGTGAGCAGTTCGGCCAGGGTGCGCTGGAAGGTCTCGTAGTGCTGCGGGTGATCGAGAAAATCGCGCCGGTAGCGTTGCAGGGTTTCCTCCAGCACGGCGTCGAGCCGCGCTTGCCAGGTTTCGGCGGCGCGACGCTCGGCGCGCGGGGTTTCCAGCCAGTCGTCCCAGTGGAGGCGCAGGAACGTCTCGGCGCGCGCCGCGGCGGGAAGGCGGGGCGATTGCAGCAAAGCGCGCGCGGTTTCCAGCAGAACCGCCGGCGCGTCGTCGCTTTCCGGATGGGTGCCCCAGCCGGAGCGGTAAGGCAGGGTCACGACGGGCGGCGGTGGCGAGGCAAAGGTTTCCGTCCACTTGCGGCGCAGGGAGGCGACGATGATCTCCCGGCTCGGCTCGTCCACCTTGTTGACGCACAGGGCCAGCGGCTGGCCGAGCGGCGCGACCAGCGCCAGCATGTCCCACACCGACTGGTCGGCGTACTTGTCCTTGCTGACCACCAGGAGCAGCGCATCGGCCAGCGCCACGGTGCGCAGCACGCCGGCGCGGTAGCTGTTGGCGTCGATGGAGTCGAAATCCGGCGTGTCCCAGATCACCGCCGGCGGCAGTCGCTTCGCCTGCAAGACGGAGGTCAGCGCGTAGGCGTCCATGTCGTCGGGAGTCAGCGCCTCTACGGCCAAGCGGCGGAAGGGCGCGAAATGCTCGACGACGGACGTCAACTCGGGTTCGCCCAGACGGGCGGCGAAACCCTGGGCGTGCACGGTGTACCCGGCCAATGGGCTGACCCCTGCCAGCGGCACGCCGAGCAGGGCATTGACCACGGAACTCTTGCCCGCCTGGGTGGGGCCGACGATGGCCAATTGCGCCGGGCGCTTCCCCCCCGCCGCGTCGGACCGACAGCGGCGTAAAAAGCTTTCTGCCAGCAGCAGGGCAGCGCGTCGCGGCTGGGAGCGTTCGTCGTCCGGGGCCAGCACGGATTCGTGCCGCTGGCGCAACAGGCGCAGGAAACGGGACAGCGTGGCGAGGTCGGCCATGGAGGCTATTGTGCGGTCTTTCAAACCGTAGCGCCGAAAAATGGCCAAGGGTAATCCAGCTTCGGTGTGCGAATGCGCCGGTCGGCGATGTCGCTGGGGGCCGGCGTCAAGATGCGCTTGCGCCGGAACAATTTGACGATGCGTCCGTCCCGCGTTTCCAGCACCCGCGCCTGGCGGGTGAGGGCTGAAAATGCCTCTGAGCTGATGGTTTGCAACGGTGCGTTTCCCGTCCGCCGTATTTTCATGGACAAATAGTGGTTTTTTATTATAGTGTCCCTTCGTTCCTGTCCGAACGATAGCGCACGCGCCAAATAAAACTCAAATCACCGATCAACGAGAAGGGGGAAAGAATGGATGAAATAGCCGTTGGCATAGGGTTGGTACTGTTTGGTTATGCGGCTTATTCCGCGTTGAAAACACCGTCCGATTTTTCCAGTCAGGTCGTCGTCAATCCGCGCCAAGGGGCGGAACCGAGTCCGCCGCCCGCCAAGGCGCCGGTCGCCAAGAAAAAGGAAGCAGCTCCCGCCCCCGCGGTCAAGGCGCCGCCCG
>DATDOO010000189.1:0-9943 GCA_035293245.1 Methylococcaceae bacterium | reverse complement strand
CGGCGGGGGCGACCCTGCGGGTTTACCTGGAGCGCTACGAAGCCGATCCGGCACGTCACAACCAGGACACCCAGGAGGCGCTGGGCGAGCTGATCGCCATAGCCGAACAACTGGCGGAAATCCGCGTGCGGTCCGGCAGGGACGCCCCTTCGGTCATCACCTGATTCCTTTTCGCCCAGGAACCTTGTAGGGGCGAACTCGTTCACCTCGGCGACGCCGAACACCGGGCGAACAAGTTCGCCCCTACAACCAACTCCAGCATGCACACTGCCCGCGACCTGTTCTCCTATCGCCCTTACTGGGCCAAACGCTTCGGCGTCGCCCCACAACTGCCCATGTCCCGCGCCGAAATGGACGAACTGGGCTGGGATTCCTGCGACGTCGTCATCGTCAGCGGCGACGCTTATGTGGACCACCCCAGCTTCGGCATGGCCCTGGTAGGCCGGCTGCTGGAAGCGCAGGGCTTCCGCGTCGGCCTCCTTGCCCAGCCGGACTGGCACTCGGCGGAAGACTTCCGCAGGCTGGGCAGACCCAACCTGTTCTTCGGCGTCACCGGCGGCAACATGGACTCCATGGTCAACCGCTACACGTCCGACAAGCGCATCCGCTCCAACGACGCCTACACCCCGGACGGCCTGCCGGACAAGCGCCCGGATCGCTGCGTGCTGGCCTATGCCCAACGCTGCCGGGAAGCCTACCGGGAGGTGCCCGTCGTGCTGGGCGGCATCGAAGCCTCCTTGCGCCGGATCGCCCACTACGACTACTGGTCCGACACGGTGCGTCGGTCGGTGCTGGTGGACGCCAAAGCCGATATCCTGATTTACGGCAACGCCGAACGTGCCGTGGTGGAACTGGCGCACCGCCTGGCCAAGGGCGAATCCATCCAGGAAATCACCGATTTGCGCGGCACGGCGTACCTGCGCAAAGGCGTGCCGGAAGGCTGGACGGAAATCGACTCGTCGTCGATGGACATGGCGGGCGTGGTAGTCGAACGCCCCAACCCTTACGATGCAGGTTGGGTTAGCGGTGACGGTGGGTTACGGCGAGAACGCCTAACCCAACCTACGGTAGAGGAAGGAGACGGAGCGAAGCTCTCCAATCCCAGGCGGCGGCTCCCCGCCGCCACCGTCATTCGCCTGCCCGGTTACGAACAGGTTAAAGCCGATCCGGTACTTTACGCCCATGCATCCCGCCTGCTGCACGGGGAAACCAACCCCGGCAACGCCCGCGCCCTGATTCAGCGCCACGGCGACCGGGACGTATGGCTCAATCCACCGCCTATTCCCCTGACCACGGCGGAAATGGACCAGGTCTACGCCCTGCCCTACTCGCGCCTGCCGCACCGTGCTTACGGCGCAGCGAAAATCCCGGCCTTCGAGATGATCCAGCACTCGGTGACCATCATGCGCGGCTGTTTCGGCGGCTGCACGTTCTGTTCCATTACCGAGCACGAAGGGCGCATCATCCAGAGCCGCTCGGAAGACTCGATCATCCGCGAGATCGAAGCCATCCGCGACACGTCCCCGGCCTTCACCGGGCATATTTCCGACCTGGGCGGCCCTACCGCCAACATGTACCGCCTGGCTTGCAAGTCGCGGGAAATCGAGGCTGCCTGCCGCAAGCCGTCCTGCGTCTATCCGGACGTATGCCAAAACCTGAACACCGACCACGGCCCGCTCATCAAGCTCTACCGCCGCGCCCGCAGTCTGTCCGGCGTGAAGAAAATCACCATCGGCTCCGGGCTGCGCTACGACCTGGCGGTGAAATCGCCCGAATACATCAGGGAACTGGTCACCCACCATGTGGGCGGATATCTCAAGATCGCGCCGGAGCACACCGAACCCGGGCCGCTGGGCAAAATGATGAAACCCGGCATCGGCACTTACGAACGTTTCAAGGTGCTGTTCGATAAATATTCGAAGGAAGCCGGCAAGGAGCAGTATCTAATACCTTATTTCATCGCCGCCCACCCGGGCACAACGGACGAGGACATGCTCAATCTGGCCTTGTGGCTCAAAAGGAACGGTTTCCGCCCCGACCAGGTGCAGGCCTTTCTCCCCTCCCCCATGGCTACCGCCACCGCCATGTACCACTCCGGCAAGAACCCGTTACGCAAAGTCAGCCGCAACAGCGAAACGGTGTTCGTGCCGCGCAACCTGAAGCAGCGCCGCCTGCACAAAGCCTTCCTGCGCTACCACGATCCGGAAAACTGGCCCATGCTACGGGAAGCACTGAAGAAAATGGGCCGCGCCGATCTGATCGGCAACGGTAAACACCATTTGGTGCCCTCTTGGCAGCCGACTGCCCTTCGGGACGCTACCGGCGCAAAAAAAGGTGCCACGCGTGGCACGTTGCGCAAATAAGCCGATGAATCAACCGAATAAAAAGACGATCACGCCGTAGCGGGCGAACTTTCCCACGGCGATCGCGGCGACGGAGGCGGGGAAAGACATTCGCAGCCAGCCCGCGGCAAAACAGAAGCCGTCGCCGACCAGCGGCAGCCAGGAAAACAGCAGTAGCGGTACACCCCAGCGCCGCGCCGATTCCAGCGCTTTGGCGTGCTTGCCGGAAAGCGTTGCACCCACTCTCCGCGCAGCCAGGAAGCCCAGGCCCCAAGTCGTCGACGCTCCGAGTACATTGCCCAAAGTAGCTGCCCCGAGCAGCCACGGCACGGCAATTTCATGCCGGCTCAACAGGTAAGCGAGCACCGCTTCGGAACCGCCGGGGGCCAGAGTCGCCGAGACGAAAGCGCTGAAAAACAGGCCGCCCAGGCTGGCATCGCCGGAATCAAATCCAGCCATCATTTCATAGCCCATAAAAAACCCTCCCGGAAGGGGAGGGTTTTGCCGAACTACCGCAGAGATTCATCAACGCTTGAGCAACGCCCTGATACGGCTCACCAGAACGAAGCCGAAATCGATCAGGCGGTTGAGCAGTTCCCACAACACGCTGGCCGTGGCACTCGCGACATTGGCGAATGTCGGCTCCTTGCAACGCTGGCGGATCATGCCCCAAAGATAGGGAGCGCCGAACAATCCCAGGGCAAAACCCAGCAGGGTCATGCCGCTCAGCCATCCGCCACCGCCCGTCTTCTGCTCTACGGCAGGCTGCTTATCCAGGCCGGCGGCGTTCTTGGCTGCCGCGGTTTCCGCTTCGAGTTTCGCCGCCACCTCGGCCAGCACCGTGCCCGGCACCGGCTCCGGCGCGTTCACGTCGTAGCTGTCGGGAATCGCATAGGGCGTGACGCCGGGAATGCTCGGCAACTCGCCGGCGCCTTTCCCGACCTTCAACTGGCCCTTCATGCCTTTTTCCATGTGCTGGGCGATGTCGCAGTGCACCAGGTAGGTCCGGTCTTCAGGCGGCAGGATCAGCGTCCCGGAAACCTTGGCCGGGCCGGTCACTTCCAGGTGAAACATGCCCTTGGCGTACATGTATTTAGGCAAGCCGTGCATCATCCACTGATGGCGCACGCGATCCTCGTTGATAAAAGTCACCGTCAGGCGTGTGCAAGGCTTCAACTGCCATTCGAACGTATCGAAACCGAACATCGTGCCGTTCTTGGCGTACTTGCGACCCGCTTTCACGGTGATCTGCTTGTCCTCGGAAATCCTGTCGCAACCGCCCGGCAACTTGTCCTTGTTCTGCCCCATGACCATCGCGCCTTCCATGTCCATCAGGTGGCCGTCGCCATGATCCATCAACGCATCGTGGGCGACGATTTCTTCCTTGGTTTCAGCCGCGAACGCCGACCCCGCCGTCAGCAGCGCTGCGCCGAGCAAAAGAGACCGCAACATGCTCATTTAACCCCCTTGGCGCGGGAAACCGCCTCGACGATTTTTTTCCGGTTCAGGTACGCCGCATAGCCGGCGAGGCCCAGCAACAACCCGAAGAACAGGTTGCCGAACGCGGAGGATCCCCCGCTGGCCGCCGCCGCGCCGGCATCTGCCTTGGGCGGAGGCGTAGGCAACTTGGGGATATTGAGCTTGGGGGTCTTCGGCGTACCGGTCATTTTCGGCTCGCCCAGATTTTGGCCGGCGGTGAGCCCCTGCCAGACCGGAAACTCGCGCTTCCAGAACTTTTTGCTGAAGTACGGGGAAACGTCCATGCCGTGCAACTTGGGCGTGCCGTCCTTGGTCAACCAGTCCTTGTAAACGATCAGGCTGATGCTGCCGCCTTCGCCCTGGCCGTCGGTGGTAAAGGTTTTTTCCACGTGGTCGTGGAACATCCACACGCCGGGGCCGTAACTGTGCAGGCCGTCGTTGGTGGTATCCAGTTCCAGATCCACGCGCTGCGCCGGCGCCAGTTCGAACACGTCGCGGGTGATGCGCGCCGCCGGATTGATTTCCACGCCGTCGTAATGGGTGGTGGTCAGCTTGTGGCCGTGGAAATGCAGCGCCATATGCTCGGTGAAGCCATTGAGGACGCGCAGCTTGACCTTCTGGTTCTCGTCGACGTTGATCAGCGTCTCGCGCAACGCCGCGGGGAACGAGCGGCCATTGACCATGAAATAGTCATCGGTCGCCTCGGTGACGTCGTATTTCTGATTCATCGCCCGAGCAATCAGACGCGGATCGTTGTACTGCTGGATCATCTGGTGCAGTTCCTTGTCCGCGGACTGGTAGTGCAGGTCATATTCCTGAGCGAACTTCTCGCTCACCGCCGCGGAGGGATGGCGCACCTGGCCGGCACCGACGTTGAAAGTCTGCACCCAGTTGTTGGGACGGTTCTCCTCGACCACGAACATGGCCCCCAAGCCCATCGGGATGTGGGTGTGCGGCTGGGTATGGCAGTGGTAGTACATGGTGCCGGGCTGGCGCGGCTTGATGACGTAAACCTTGCTCTGCCCCGGCATCACGTCCATCTCGCCGGTCTGTCCCACCCCGTCGTTGCCGGCGCCGCTGTGATCCATGTAGGGATGATCGACGCCGTGCAGGTGAATGGAATGGGGGAAATAGTGGGTGTTTTCCAGCACCAGCCAGACCGTGTCGCCCTGCTCGACGCGAATGGTCGGCGCGGGCAGCCTCAGCAACGGATTGGCCTCGATGCTGAGGAAACCTTTGGTGGACATGTCGCGGGACTTGGGCGCGAACACCCAGAAGCCCGGCTGGACACCCGGCGCGATGTCGAACGTCGGCACCACGCCGGGGAAATCCGGCGAGCGGCCGTTCAATTCCATCACTTCCAGCTTGATGACGATGTGGTCCGGGTCGCCGTCGCCGTCGTCGTCCCGCGTCTTGACGACGGCATCGGGGGCGAGCCGGGTGTCCATGAGGGTTTCCATCGAGACGTTGTTGGTACCCTTGACGAACGCGGCGATTTCCGCCGGGCTGTCGGGATCGCAAATCCGGGATTCCTGGACCGACACGCCTTCCACGGTCTGCGCATCCCGCCATTCCGACGGCGCTCCGCTGTTGCAGAACGGCTCCGTCTCCCCGGCATCCACCTTGACGGTTGGCGGCAGTTCGGCAACCACCGCCCGCGTCACCGGCGAAACGGCGAACACGGCAATACCCAACAGCAAACCCCAGGCTTGTTTTCGCATTTTCCGCACCTTCAACATGTCAGGAACACTGCCTCAGAACTCCTTGGCTCTGCCCAGCAGCTTGTCCACGATCGCCTTGAAGGCCGGGCTGGACAGATACAGGATGTAAAGCCCCGCCAGCGCGATGACAAGAACCACAAACATCATCCGATTGTTGTCGGCTTCGTTGCCCGTCGCCACGGCGAACGGCAGGTGGGCGTCGATTTTCTCGCCCTCGTTGACCAGAGTCACGTGCGCCAGATACTTGCCGGTCTCCAGATTGACCTGGGCGTTCACCGTGCCGCTCGGATAGGTGTTGGCCGGCTGGTGGTACATGCGGGTGCCTTCCGGCTCCTTGGTGATCTCGAACTCCACCGTCATGTTGCGCAGCGCCTTGCCCTCGTAGTCGAAAACCAGGTTCGCCAGGCCGGGCGCGGGAATGGTGGTGCAATATTCTTCGGTGCCGGTCAGCATGGGCAGATACGAGGTGAAATGCACCCAGTGACTCCCAACGGCAACGCGGCAGGTGTCGGTCGTCGACGCGCCGGCGCCGCCGTGCGCCCAGGCGGGCGTAGAAGGCAGCGTGGCGAAAGCCAACATGCTCATGGCCAGAATGGCGCTCTTCATGAATTTGATGTGTCGCATAGTTGTTCCACTCATGATCATTCGTTGTAATAGTAATAGGGCGCGAAGCAACCACGGACCATTCGACGGAACCGCCGTGGCGCAAACCTTTCCTCTCCGCAGATTTCCGCAAGGAATTACCCGAACGCGGGTATCGGAATTTAGCATATCAGCCCCTGCTAAGAAATAGGGACGGCTTCCCGCCGCCGTCGGCCGAACAGGACATAGGCCACCGGAACGACGAACAGGGTCAGGAAAGTCCCGAGCAGCAGACCGCCGACGATAACCCAGCCGATCTCGCGCCGGGCTTCCGCACCCGCGCCGCTGGCCAGCGCCAGGGGAACGGAACCGAGCATCATGGTCAGCGTGGTCATCAGGATGGGACGCAGGCGCAGGCGCGCCGCGCGCTCGGCAGCCTCCCGCGCCGTGAGACCGAGCCGTTCGCGCAACTGGTTGGCGAACTCCACGATCAAAATGCCGTTCTTGGTCACCAGGCCGATCAACATGACCAGGCCGACCTGGCTGTATACGTTCAAGGTGCCGCCGGTCAGATGCAGGGCGAGCACCGCGCCGGTCATGGCCAGCGGGACGGTGAAGAGGATGATGAAGGGGTCGACGAAACTCTCGAACTGCGCCGCCAGCACCAGATAGATAAACAGCAGCGCGGAGAAGAAAGCGAAGTACAACATCTTTCCGGCGTCGCGGAATTCGCGCGACTGCCCGTCCAGATCGAAACCGACCCCGGCCGGCAAGGCCCCCCGCGCCGTCTTCTCCAGGAAATCCAGAGCCTCTCCCAGGGTATGGCCGGGAGCGATGCTGGCCGAGAGCGTGACGGCGCGCATGCGATTGAAGTGATTCAGCTCCTTCGCCTCGCCTTCCTCGCGCAGGCTGATCAACGCGCCCAATGGAGCGAGAATGTCGTTGCTGCCGCGCATGTAGATGCGGCCGATGTCGTCGGGTTGCGTCCGCCCGGCATCGTCCAGGCGTACGATGACGTCGTAGAGGTCGCCGCCACGCCGGAAGCGCGTCACTTCGCGGCCGCCGAGCAAAGTCTGCAGGGTATGGCCGATATCGTCGATCTCCACCCCTAGGTCGGCGGCCTGGTCGCGGTCCACCTTGACGCTCAGCAAGGGCTTGTCCAGCTTGAGGTCGCTGTCGAGATTGACCAGGCCCGGGAAACGGTTCGCCTCCTCCATCAGACGCTGCAGCGCCCCGGCCAGTTCTTCCCAGCTCCGCCCCTGCAGGACGAATTGCACCGGCAAGTTGCGGAAGCTCTGCCCAAAGGCGGGCGGATTGACCGCAAAGGCGCGCACCCCGGCCAGGGCCCCGAGCTTCGGCATCAGGCTGGCGGTGATGATCTGCTGCTTGCGCGCCCTTTCCTCCCAGGGCTGAAGGGAGGCAAAGGCCAGGGCCGAATTGACCGGACTTGGCCGCTCCAGCCCCGGCGCGACCACCAGGAACAGGGTGGAAAGCTCGGGAATGTCCCGAACCATCCGCTCGACCTCGCGGGCATTGCGATCGGTGTAATCCATGGTTGCCCCTTCCGGGGCCTGGATCATGGCGATGAAATTGCTGCGATCCTCGACCGGCGCCAGTTCCTCCGCCAGCGCGCCATAGCGCTCGAAGCCCAGCGCAGCCACGGCGACGAACAGCAGGATCACCCAGATGCGGCGCGCCATGACCCACCCCAGCAGCGCGCCATACCCGGCGACCCACCCTGTTTCCCCTCCCGGCTCGGGCTCGTGGCGGGAGGGACGCAGCAGGCGGGCGCACATCATCGGCGTGAGGGTCAGCGCGACGAAGCCCGATACCAGCACTGCACAGCTCACAGCCAGGGCGAATTCGGAAAACAGCCGCCCGGTCTTGCCGCTCATGAACGCCAAAGGCGCGAACACCGCCGCCAGGGTAAGAGTCATGGCGATCACGGCGAACGCGATTTCCCGGCTGCCCTCGAAGGCGGCGTCCCGCGGCTTCATACCGCTTTCGATGCGGCGGTGGATGTTTTCCAGTACGACGATGGCGTCGTCCACCACCAGGCCGATGGCCAGCACCAGCGCCAGGAGGGTGAGGATGTTGACGCTGAATCCCAGGGCGTGGATGAAGATGAACGCGCCGATCAGCGATACGGGAATGGTGACGAACGGAATCAGCGTCGCCCGCCAGGAGCGCAAAAACAGGAAGGTCACCGCCGTGACCAGCAGCAGGGACTCGAACAGGGTGCGGTAGACGCCGGCCAGGGACGCCTCGATGAAGCGCGAGGTATCGAAGGCCAAACGCAGATGCATTCCTTCGGGAAGCTCGCGTTCGATTTCCGGGATCATTGCCTTGACCGACCGCGCCACGGCGAGGGCGTTGGCGGTCGATTGCTTGACCACGCCCAGACCCACGGCCGGATTGCCGTTGACGCGCACCGAATTCCGTTCGTCGGCGGCGCCCAGTTCCGCGCGACCCACGTCGCTCAGGCGCACCGCGTAACCGTCCACCACACGGATGACCAGTTCGTTGAATTCTTCCGGCGTGTCGAGTTCGGTCTGGCTCTGCACCGTGAATTCGCGCCAGCGGCTCTCGATGCGCCCCGAAGGCAACTGGACGTTGCGCTTTCTCAACGCCAGTTCCACGTCCTGCACGGTCACGCGCCGCGCCACCAGCCGCTCCCGATCCAGCCAGATGCGCATGGCGTAGCGCCGCTCGCCGCCGATCATGACCCGCGCCACGCCCGGCAGGGTTTGCAGCCGGTCCTGGACCTGGCGGTCGGCGTAATCGGTGATTTCCAGCGGGTCGTGGCGATCGCTGGAAAACGCCAGCCACATCATCGCCTGCGCGTCCGCATCCACCTTGCCGATGACCGGCTCCTCCACGTCGTCCGGCAAGCGGTTGCGGATGCGCGCCACCCGGTCGCGCACGTCTGCCGCCGCGCCGTCCGCGTCGCGCTCCAGCCCGAATTCCAGGGTGATGCTGCTGACCTCCTCGCGGCTGGAGGACTTCATGATTTCGACGTCCTCGATACCGGACAACGCCTCCTCCAGCACCTGAGTCACCCGCTCCTCCATCACCTGGGCGCTGGCGCCCTTGAGCACGGCGCGCACCGAAACGACCGGTGCGTCGATGTCGGGATACTCGCGCACCGGCAGATGCATGAAGCTCATCGCCCCCATCAGCAGCAGAATCAGGCTGAACACCGTCGCCAGCACCGGCCGGCGTATGGACAGATCGGACAAAAGCATCGGTGCTTATCCGCCGTTCTTCACAGCAACCGGCGCACCGTCGCGCAGCTTCATCTGGCCGTCCACCACCACCGCCGCATCCGCCGCCAGGCCATCGAGAATCTCCACCGCGCCATCCTTGTGGGCACCGATCTTGACCTCCCGCTGAACGGCCTTGCCGCCATCCACGACGAACACGAACTGCCGGCTGCCCAGCCCGGTGACGGCGTGCTCGGGAACGAACAGCGCCTCGCGCCCGGCGCTCAACACCAGCGTCAGGCGGGCGAACATGCCGGGGCGGAGCATCCCGTCCGGATTGGCCAGCCGCCCGCGCAGCAGGATGGCGCGCGCCTGATCGTCCAGACGGGGATCGAGCGCGTACACCTCGCCGGCAAACGTCCGCCCGGGGAACGCATCCACCACGACCTGCAGGCTCTGGCCCGGGTGCAGCTGTCCGGCAAACTCCTCGGGAATCCTGAAATCCACCTTGAGCCGATCGACCGCTTCCAGGTTCGCCAGGGGCTGGCCGGGTTGAACCACCTCGCCGACGCTCACTTTTCTAAGGCCCACGATGCCCGCGAACGGGGCGATAAGT
>DATDOO010000188.1:0-3659 GCA_035293245.1 Methylococcaceae bacterium | reverse complement strand
CCTTGACTTGAATGGAAGCTGTCCTTATTCTACGCACGTTCCGTGCCGAGGTGGCGGAATTGGTAGACGCACTAGTTTCAGGTACTAGCGGGGGAAACTTCGTGGAGGTTCAAGTCCTCTCCTCGGCACCACATCCGCATTCAGGGCGATTCGCCCAAACCATTAAACCCGCATCCGCAAGGCTTGGCGGGTTTTTTGTTTCCCCATCTTTATATTCATCCTGGCCTTAATCATCATGGAACTCAATCCGCTGTTCAATCAGATCAAAGACCTGCGAAGCCGTGGCGAGGCTCTTAGGGGGTATCTTTGACTTCGCCGGCAAGTCGGAACGTTTAGAAGAAGTCCAGCGCGAGCTGGAAAACCCGAAAATCTGGGACAAGCCGGAACAGGCCCAGGCCCTGGGCCGCGAGCGCAGCCAACTGGAAGCGGTCGTCGACCTGTTGCTCCGCCTGGAGCAGGGCTTGAACGACGCCCAGGAACTGCTCGACATGGCGGCGGAAGCCGGGGACGAGGACACGGCCAACGCGGTCGCCGCCGATCTGGCGCGCCTGGAAAGCGAAACCGCGCAACTGGAATTCCGCCGCATGTTCTCCGGCGAAATGGATTCGCACAACGCCTTCATGGACATCCAGGCCGGCTCCGGCGGCACCGAGGCACAGGACTGGGCGGAAATGCTGCTGCGCATGTATTTGCGCTGGGGCGAGCAAAAAGGCTTCAAGACCGAACTGGAAGAAGTCTCGGCCGGCGAAGTGGCCGGCATCAAGAGCGCCACCATCCGCTTCGAGGGCGAATACGCCTACGGCTGGCTGCGCACCGAAACCGGCGTGCACCGCCTGGTGCGCAAATCCCCATTCGACTCCGGCAACCGCCGCCATACGTCCTTTTCCGCCGTGTTCGTCTCACCGGAAGTGGACGACGACATCGACATCGAGATCAATCCCGCGGACCTGCGCACCGACGTGTACCGCGCCTCGGGCGCCGGCGGCCAGCACGTCAACCGCACCGAATCGGCGGTGCGCATCACCCACGTTCCCACCAATACGGTGGTCGCCTGCCAATCGCAGCGCTCCCAGCACGCCAACCGCGACTTCGCCATGAAGCAGTTGAAGGCCAAGCTGTACGAGCTGGAAGTGCAAAAGCGCAACGCCGAGAAGCAGAAGCTGGAGGACTCCAAGTCCGACATCGGCTGGGGCAGCCAGATCCGCTCCTACGTGCTGGACGACGCGCGCATCAAGGACCTGCGCACCGGGGTGGAAACCCGCAACACCCAGGTGGTGCTGGACGGCGACCTCGACCCGTTCATCGAAGCCAGCCTGAAAAGCGGGCTGTAACGTCTCGCCTGTCATCGAACCCATTGGGAAACCGCCATGTCTGAACAATTGGACGAAAACAAACTCATCGCCCTGCGCCGCGAAAAGCTGCACGAACTGCGCGAACGCGCCACGGCTTTCCCAAACGACTTCCGCCGCGACCGGCTGGCGGTACAACTCCACGCCGAATTCGGCGAACTGGACGCTGCGGAACTGGAAAGCCGCGCGGTGCGGGTGAAAGTCGCCGGACGGCTGATGGCCAAACGGCTGATGGGCAAGGCCAGCTTCGCCCAAGTGCAGGACATGTCCGGGCAGATCCAGCTGTTCCTGCAGAAGGGCGCCCTGCCGGAGGGCGTGTACGAGGATTTCAAGACCTGGGACATCGGCGACATCGTCGGCGCCGAAGGGGTGGTGTTCCGCACCAAGACCGGCGAGCTGTCGCTCAGAACCGGCCAGTTGCGCCTCCTGTCCAAGTCCTTGCGGCCGCTGCCGGAGAAATTCCACGGCATCGCCGACCAGGAATTGCGCTACCGCCAGCGCTATGTCGACCTGATCATGACCCCGGAGGCGCGGCGCGTGTTCCGCATCCGTTCCGAGGTGGTGCGCTATATCCGCGAGTTCCTCGGTCAGCGCGACTTCCTGGAAGTGGAAACGCCCATGATGCAGATCATCCCCGGCGGCGCGCGCGCCAGACCCTTCGTGACCCACCACAATGCGCTGGGCCTGGATTTGTACCTGCGCATCGCCCCGGAACTCTATTTGAAGCGCCTGGTGGTCGGGGGCTTCGAGCGCGTGTTCGAGATCAACCGCTCGTTCCGCAACGAGGGACTATCCACCCGGCACAACCCGGAGTTCACCATGATCGAGTTCTATCAGGCCTACGCGGACTACCGCGACCTGATGGACCTGACCGAAGGCCTCATGCGCGGCCTGGCCCGCGACGTAGTGGGTTCCAGCACCATCGAGTACCAGGGCAAGGCTTACGACCTGTCGCAGCCTTTCCGCCGCATGACCCTGCTGGAATCGGTGCTGCACTGCAATCCGGAGCTGACGGCCGCCGATCTCGCCAGCAGGGAAGCCGCCGCGCAAGTCGCGGCGCGTCTGGGTATCCCGGTGGCCGACGGCGACGGTTTGGGCAAGCTGCAAACCGAAATCTTCGAGAAAACCGTCGAGCATCGCCTGGACGAACCCACCTTCATCACCGAATACCCGGCGGAAGTTTCTCCCCTGGCGCGGCGCAACGACGCCAACCCGTTCATCACCGACCGCTTCGAGTTCTTCGTCGCCGGGCGCGAACTGGCCAACGGCTTTTCCGAGCTCAACGACCCGGAAGACCAGGCCGAGCGCTTCCTCAAACAGGTGGCGGACAAGGATGCCGGCGATCTGGAAGCCATGCACTACGACGCCGACTACATCCGCGCCCTGGAATACGGCCTGCCGCCCACGGCGGGCGAAGGCATCGGCATCGACCGGCTGGTGATGTTCCTCACCGACTCCCCCTCCATCCGCGACGTGATCCTCTTCCCGCACCTGCGTCCGGAAGCGTAAAAAAACGCTTGCAACTGTAGTGGATATATCACACAATATTTGTGTGGATTTCCGAGTGCGGCTCTAGGTTTTTATGAAGAACCGGAACGGTGTCTCGCGGTCCATCCTTTCAACCCACACGATAGAGGTAACAGCAATGGAACAGGAAAAAGACAATTTCTGGTTGTATGTTGGCGGTGCCTGCGCAGCAGCCCTCGTCACCGTTTTCCTCGTGGTCTCCAACGAGCGGAAAGACGATCCGGCCTACGAAAAGGCCTACAACGAACTGGAAAGCCAGCAGAAGCACACCTATAAGGACATCAAGTCCATCAGCGGCAAGTAAGTTCCCGCTTTGCCCTGACTTCCCGGCCGGCTCGCCGGCCGGGAATCCGGCTTCCGCGCCGGCCCTCCTTACGACTTCACTCCAGCAGTTTCAGTCCCGGCGGCAGGGATTCTCCGAACACCCGCTTCCTTTCGGCCGCTTCCAGTTCCGCCACTTCCGCGACCAGCCGCACCCAGCCTTCCGGTGCCTTGCCGGCACGTAATTGCTCCAGCACCCTTTGCCGCAAAGCGGCGTCGAGATCGCGCTCGCGATCACCGCTCCGACGCGCGATCAACGCGGCGGCAAAGCCGAGCGCCGGAGTTTTCTTCCAGTCCTGAGCCAGCAGCGCCTCCACCCAGTTTTCCGCCGTGAGACGCGGCACGGCTTCGTGCGCGCTGCCGTGGAACGGCACCCGAGCGCCCACCCGCCCCAGCGCCCAGGCGTTCTCGCCCACCTCGGCGCCCTTGGCCAGACGCTGCAGCAACCAGCCGCCCAGATCG
>DATDOO010000187.1:0-2361 GCA_035293245.1 Methylococcaceae bacterium | reverse complement strand
GGAGTCGCCATTCCAGAAGGCAGCCGTGATGGTGCCCACGCCGGGATTGAGCCGCGTGCCGCTGCCGCGGGGCGAGGGCCAGAGATAACCCGCCGAAGTCAGCGTAGGCAGCACCATATTGGCGTCGCGCACGCGGAAGATGTGGTGCACGCCGCGTGACCCTGCGTAGCCGGCCTTGACACTGAAATCCAAGGGCAGGCGCCACTGCGTTGTAAAGTTCCACTGCATGACGTAATTGCGCTTTGGATTAGGCTCGAAATAGGCCTGCGCAAGACCGGTGGTTGACGTGGAGGCGATGGCATAGGCCGCTGTAGGAAACGAATCGGGGGGCAGCCCGGTGGCGCTTCCGATCCCGTAATAGGGCGCCGAGAACAGTTCACCGGCTTGAATTTGATACGGCAGGGGCAGGACGTCAAAAATGCCGAATCCCGAGCTGACCACCAGAAATCCGGAGCTTAACGGATCCCAAGCCAGGCCCGCGCGAGGCGCAAAATTTCGCAGCGTGGGGTTGGAAAACAACGGCCCGCCCGTTTGCGGCTGCGGGTCGGTCAGGTTCCGAAGGGTGGTGAGCTTTCCGTTGACCTCGGAGGGCACCGTGGCCATTTCGTAGCGCAGGCCCAGGGACACGCTCAGGTTGCGCCGGAGCAGCCAATCGTCCTGGATGTAGGCGCCCACCACGGTCTGGCGGAAACCGCGGCCGATATCGGAGCCGGGCAGCGCGGCGGTGAAGGAGAAGGGCCGGTTGGTCAGGAAGTCGGTCAAGGAATTGAAAGCGAACTCGCCGGTGACGTTGGCACTGGCAACGACGTTGTCGCGCATGCGCTCGAGCGCCACTCCGAACTTAAAGGAATGGGAACCCCGGTTCCAGGAAATATCGTCATAGCCCTGAAACGAGGTCCAGTGGAAAAGATAACGGTCGGGACCGCCCAGCGCGTTGCCGAGATTGGAAAGTCCAGGCACGCGGATCTGGCCGTGGGGCTGGCCGGGGATGAAGCCGAACGATGGGTCGCCGGAGAGCGGATTGCCGCCCGGGAAGGTGTTCCCGACGTCCGCCGACATGCGATAGACACCCCAGCGGAAGGAATTGATCAGCCGCGGGCTAAACGTGTGGGTGTAGCCCAGGGTCAAATACTGCTGCCGGGAAATACTGGCAAAAAGTTTCTCAATAAACCGGTCCGCACCGATATTGGATCCGCTCTCAAATGAATACACACCGTACAAGGAGTCTTTATCGGAAGCCCTGTAATCAATGCGGGTGGTGACATGGTTCCCTGGGCGAAGTCTCTGTCCCGAACCGACCACCACGCCGGTATCACCGTTGCCCAGCAGATCTGAATTGGAGGGCACGGGAAAGAAGGCGTCGAGGTAACGGGGGATTTCCGGGTGGACGCCGCCGGCCACCGGAGCGGGCACGCAAGTGGCCCCCGGCGCGGGCGCCGAGCAGAGATTGCCGGCGCGCGCCGCCGCCGACGGTGTGATGATCACTGACGTGGTGCCCTCGGACTGGCGAATCCCTTCGTAGGTGGCGAAGAAAAGCAGGCGATCAGGCAAGATCGGGCCTCCGGCAGACCCGCCAAACTGATTCCTGCGGAACGGCGGCTTCTGTTCGGCGAAATAGTCTGTGGCATCCAAGGAGCTATCGCGGAAATACTCGAAGGCGCTGCCATGGAAACTGTTGGAGCCTGAGCGGGTGGCCGAACTGATGTAGCCGCCCGAAGAGCGGCCGAACTGGGCCTGGTCGTTGCGGGTCATCACCGCGAGTTGTTCCAGGGCATCCACGCCCAGCGAAGTGCCCACGGCGTTGCCCAGCGGGCCGTTGGCGTAATCGTTGACACTGATGCCGTTCAGACGGGAACTGTTCTGACGCGGGCGGCCGCCGAAGATGGCCATCTGGCTGCCAAAACCCGTCGAGCCGCCTCGGGCCTGGGTGCGGGCCCTCATCACCCCCGGTTCGAGGGCTGCGGCGTCGGTCGAGGAGCGGCCGTTGAGGGGCAACTCGCTGATGGCCTGAGCGCTCAAACCCTGGCCGGAAGGCGACGCGCTGGCAAGTGTCGGGCCAGCGTCGTCGGCCTGCCCCTCCTGCAGAACCAGATCGGCGGTGCCGCTGGCGCCGTCGCGAATGGTTACCGTAATCGTAGTCTGGGCGAAGCCGGGAGCCGACGCGGTGACTTGGTAGGTTCCGGCCACCAAATCGGCGACGGTGTAAGAACCGTCTTGATTCGGCGTGAGGGACGCTACATCCCCGCTAGCCGTATTCGTGACATAGATTTGCGCGCCGGGGACGGGGGAACCCGAAACTGCCCGCACACTTCCAGAGAGCGTTACCGCGGCGGGCCGCGCGTGAGCTGGCGCGGATGCCAA
>DATDOO010000186.1:0-4917 GCA_035293245.1 Methylococcaceae bacterium | reverse complement strand
GGTGGATGCGGCACAGGCGCGGCTGGACTATACGCTGGCTTGGCAGTGGCCCGTCCTGCATGCCGTGGTCATCGGACAGGCGAAGCTGGTCTGGCAGGCGTCGCCTGCTGAGGGCTCGCCGGGCTCCGGCGGCACGCGGGGCGCCGGGCGCATCGTTCTGCCGTTCGAGCGGCTGGAGGTCGCGCGGCTGGAGGTCGACGTGGCGACCCCGCTTGGCCGCTCCCTGTTTTCCGGTGCGACGGAAATCGCCGTTGCGGCGGACGGCGCTATGGAGGCCCGCTTCCGCGACAGCGGCCAAGCCCTCCGCTTGAACCTGCCACCGTCGGGCGAACGCGCCAGTCTTGTCGGCGAGTCGGCCGGTGGCGCCCCGATCTTCCGCGCCGCAGCCAACCGGCTAGCGGACCGCACCCTCCGCGCCACGCTCGACGCCGATGCCAGGCCCCTGGTCGAATGGCTGGCGGCGAGCGCATTGCTGCCCGACAGGCTGAGAACTCAAGTCGCCGGCCTGCCGGCGTTGCGCGACGGCCTCGGCCGCCTGGGGCCGCAACTGGCCTTGACCCTGGATACCGACCCAGGCGGTGGACCGATCCGCCTGAACGGCCGCTTGCTGCACGAAGGGCAGGCCATTGCCCTGCTGCAGGCGGATCGGTCGGCCGATGGCGTCCTGAATGCCGACCTGCGCCTGAGTGCTCCGCTGGCGGTGCTGTCGCCGCTGGCCGTGCCGTTGCTGCCGCCCCGGGCCGTCCCGTGGTGGCCGCAATCCGGCACGGCACGCGGCCGCGCGCAGTTGCAAGGGAGCGGCGACTCGTGGACGGGCACGGCTTACCTGGAGGCGGACGGCGTGGGGTTGCAGCGGGAGACGCTATCCATCGCCGATGGCACGCTGCGGCTGAATGTCAGCGACGTGCGCGCCGGTGCGGTCGAATTCAGTGCCGGACTGCCGTCCCTGCGCCTGGGGGAAAAGCTGGAAGCGCATCATCTGGGCGTGCGCGGCCAATACCGTCCGGGCCGCTTGGCCTTGCAACAGGCCGGGGCCCGGCTGTTCGGCGGCGCGGTCGATGTGGTTCCCGCCGACTTGGACCTGAATCGGCGCCCTTACGCCCTGACCCTGCGCCTCACCGACATTGACCTGGAGCCCTTGTTGCGCAGCCTGGAGCGAAAGGAACTGTCCGGCACCGGCCGCATCGGCGGCGAACTGCCCTTGCGCATCGACGAAACCGGCCTGGCCATCGACGACGGCGCCCTTTCCGGCCATGGGCCGGGCGTGCTGCGCTACCGGGGACCGGCGGCCGACCCCGACAACATCGCCTTCAAGGCTCTGCGCAATCTGGCTTACCATACGCTCAAGGCCAGGCTCGACTACGGTGCCGACGGCGAATACCGCATCGGCCTGCGTCTGGAAGGCAACAACCCGGAGTTGCTGGAAGGCTATCCCATCGCCTTCAACCTGAACCTGAGCGGGCAATTGTCCGAACTGGTGCGCGCCGGGCTGTTGTCGGGCGACTGGGACCGCTCCATCCTGGAGCAGGCGGAGAAACAGCGGCGCAACGGCGCCCACTAGGCCACCCACGCGGTGGGGAGGAACCCATGAAACACCCTTCGGCGAAAACCGGCGCCCTGCTTGGCGCGCTGGCCTGGGTTTACGGCTGCTCGCCCACCGTCAAGGTGGAAGCGCCGGACAAGCCCATCGAAATCAACATGAACGTCAAGATCGAACACGAAATCCGCCTGAAAGTCGAGAAAGACGTGGACGAACTGATTTCCAAGAACAAGGGACTCTTCTGAACCGGAGCGACGCGATGAACAAGCACAAGCATTCTTTACGGGCCGTCCTGGCGTTGATCCTCTGCATGGCCCTGGCACCGGTGGCGGCGGCGGACCTGGCCCAGGCCAAGGCGGCCGGTCAGGTGGGGGAACAGTTGAATGGCTACCTGGGCGTGGTGCAGCCCAACGCCCCGGCCGAGGTGCGCGCCCTGGTGGAAAGCATCAACCGGGAACGCCGCAACGCCTATCAGGCCATCGCCAAGAAAAACGGCGTCGGCGTGGATGAAGTGGCGCGCGTGACGGCGCAGAAGGTCATCGGTCAGGCGGGACCCGGCCATTACGTGCAAACGCCGTCCGGCTGGCAGCGGCGCTGATCGTGAACGGCGCCGGTTAAGGCCGCCGTCGCGGTCACGGCGGACGCCGTCCGGCGGCGACAATTTGCCGCATGGCAAAGGCGGGTGGCTTTGGCTAAGCTAAATTAGCGCAGGCTAATTGATCGGGCTCGATCCCATGGCTACCCGCCTCACCTTGAAAGTCTCCGGCATGCAGTGCTCCGGCTGCGAGGGCGTTATCGAGGACGCCGTGCGCGGCGTGACCGGGGTGCAGACGGTCAAGGCCGACTACGTGGCCGGACGGGTGTCGGTGGCCTTCGCAGGAACGCCGGAATCCGCCATCCACAAGGCCATTGCCGACGCCGGGTACTCCTGTGCGGCCGCGCCGGTGCGGCGCAGCATCCCCGCGACCTTCGGCTCCCTGCTGCGTTTGCTGCTCGGCATACTCGGCCTGTTGGGCATCGGGGCCGGCGTGCTCTGGTTCGCCGACGAAATGCGCGTGGCGTCGTTGCAGGACGATTTGAGCCTGGGCTTGCTGCTGGCGACCGGTTTTCTGACCGGATTCCACTGCATCGGCATGTGCGGCGGCTTCGTGCTCGGCTACACGGCGCAAAATGCCTTGAAGGGCCGGCGCGGCATCTGGATTTCGCATCTCAGCTATGGACTCGGCAAAACCCTCTCCTACACGCTGCTCGGCGCCGCCTTCGGCGCGCTGGGCGCGGTGGTCGCCTTCACCCCGCAGTTGCGGGGGGCCGCCGCCGTCGTCGCCGGTGTCTTTCTCATCCTGTTCGGCATGAACGTGCTGCGGCTGTTCCCCCGCATCCCCCTTCCCCGCTTAAACCTCGGGGCTTTGCGGCGCGGCGTGGCGGCGCGGCTTGCGCACCATTCCAGCCCCTTCTCCATCGGCTTGCTGAACGGCTTCATGCTCGCTTGCGGCCCCTTGCAGGCCATGTACGTCATGGCTGCGGGCACGGGCAGCGCGCTGGAAGGGGCCAAGCGGCTGTTCGTCTTCGGCCTCGGCACCCTGCCCTTGTTGATCGGCTTCGGCGTATTCGCCAGCCTGGTATCGGCCAGTCTGGCGCGACGCCTGGTCAAAATCTCCGGTGTCCTGGTGGTGGTATTGGGCGTCGTCATGCTCAACCGGGGCCTGATCCTGACCGGCTCCGGCTACGACGCGGCTTCGCTCAAGGCCCGTATGCTGGTTTCGCTCAAGCCGCTCACCCAGCGCGTGACGGACAGTAAGGTGGAGCAAGGCTATCAGGCGATCCGCATGGTGGTGGACAAGGCCGGCTATACCCCCACCAATACCTTTGTGCTGCGCAAGGACGTGCCGGTGCGTTGGATCATCCACGCCAAGGAGCTGACCCCCTGCAACAAAGGCATCGTGGTGCCGCAATTGAACCTGGAATTCACCCTCGCGCCCGGCGAACAGGTGATCGAATTCACGCCCCGCGAAGCGGGTGTCATTCCCTGGAGTTGCTGGATGGGCATGATCCCCGGTACCTTCATCGTCGAGGCGCATTAAATCGTCCCGACTGCCCCTCGGTTTCAGCGCCGGCGGAGGGACAATCGGCTTCCGTTAACCGCGCACGGCGCGACCCGGCGCTCGATGTTTCTTGAGGAGGCTCGATCATGCCCACCATTCTGATTACCGGCGCCAGCCGCGGGCTGGGGCTGGAATTCAGCCGGCGCTTCGCCGCCTCGGACTGGCAGGTGCTGGCGACCTGCCGCGCGCCGGAGCGCGCCGACGCGCTGCAAGCCCTGGCGGACCGCTACGCCGGGGTCGGCGTTCACAAGCTGGACGTCGCCGATTTCGCGCAAATGGATGCTGTGGCGGATGAACTGGCCGGCCGGCCCATCGACGTGCTGCTCAACAACGCCGGGGTTTGCCTCGACAGCGACGCCAAGCCCTTCGGTGCCCTGGATTATTCAGCCTGGGAGAGGACGCTGCGCATCAATACGTTGGCGCCGGTGCGCATGGCCGAACGTTTTTTGCCGAACCTGCAATTGGGGGAACGGCGTTTGCTCGTTTCCCTGAGCAGTCTCATGGGCAGCATTGCCGACAACCGCAGCGGCGGCCACGTGTTTTACCGCTCCAGCAAGGCGGCGCTCAACGCGGCGATGCGGAGTTTATCCATCGACCTGCGCTTCCAGCGTATCGGCGTCCTCATTTTGCACCCCGGCTGGGTGCGCACCGACATGGGCGGCGGCGACGCACCGCTGTCGCCCGAGGACAGCGTGGCCGGAATGCAGCGGGTGATGGAAAGTTTCCGGGCGGATCGGAGCGGCGCGTTCCTCGACTACAGCGGGAAAAGCCTCCCGTGGTGATTCGGCGGTCTGCAACCGGGGAAAATCGTAATCCGCCCACGAGTTGCCGGCCCGTCGGCACACCGCCGCCGCACTAGGCCGCTCTCCCGGTTCCGTGCTATAAAAACCTTCCGGCGCATTCCCCGACGAATCGCGCGGTTCACGGTTTCACTCCTTCTGGCGAGCATTACAACGATGAAACATTTCAGGCGAGAACAATTTTCCATTTTGGCCGGAACGCTGCTTCTGAGCGCCGCGCTGATCGGCGGCTGCGACAGCGGCACGGGAGGCGGTTCATCCTCGGCTTCCGCGCAGACGGCCAGCAAGTCCGCCAAGCTCTCCGGCGTGGTTCTGAACCAGGCCGGCCCGATCACCGAAGGCAAGATCGAGGCCGCCGACGCGCGCGGCCAGCAGGTGGCCAGCGCCACCCTGTCGGGCGCCTCCAACAAGTACGCGCTGACCATTCCCACCGGCGTGGCCTACCCCATCGTGTTGACCGCAAAGCCGGCCAACG
>DATDOO010000185.1:0-3161 GCA_035293245.1 Methylococcaceae bacterium | reverse complement strand
TGACCATGCCCATCTCCAGCGCGCCGAGGTTTTCCTTGTTCAGGTCCTCCTTCTTCACGCCGCCGTGGAACTTGAGCGCGCGGATGGTGGCCACCAGTACTACCGCCGAGGGGTTCAGGCCGGCCATGCGGCACTTGATGTCGATGAACTTTTCCGCGCCGAGATCCGCGCCGAAGCCGGCCTCGGTGACCGTGTAGTCGGCCAGCTTGAGGGCGGTCTTGGTGGCGGTGACGGTGTTGCAGCCGTGGGCGATGTTGGCGAAGGGGCCGCCGTGGATGATGGCGATGTTGTTTTCCAGGGTCTGCACCAGGTTGGGCTTGATGGCGTCCTTGAGCAGCACCGCCATGGCGCCGTGGGCTTTCAGGTCGCGGGCGTGGATGGGCGTCACGCCGTCGCTCTTGTAGCCGATGATGATGCGGCCGAGGCGTTCCTTGAGGTTCTTGAGGCTGGTGGCCAGGCACAGGATGGCCATGACTTCCGAGGCCACCACGATGTCGAAGCTGTCCTCGCGGGAGTAACCGTTGCCGGGTCCGCCCAGGCCGATGACGATCTTGCGCAGCGCCCGGTCGTTCATGTCCAGCACCCGCTTCCACTGCACGCGGCGCGGGTCGATGTGCAGTTCGTTGCCGTGGGTGATGTGGTTGTCGATCATCGCCGCCAGTAGGTTGTGGGCGGCGCCGACGGCGTGGAAGTCGCCGGTGAAGTGCAGGTTGATGTCTTCCATGGGCACCACCTGGGCGTAGCCGCCGCCCGCAGCTCCCCCTTTGATGCCGAAGCACGGTCCCAGGGACGGTTCGCGCAAACACACCACGGTCTTCTTGCCGATGCGGTTCAGGGCGTCGCCCAGGCCTACGGTCGTGGTAGTCTTGCCTTCGCCGGCCGGGGTGGGGCTGATGGCGGTGACCAGGATCAGCTTGCCGTCCGGCTGGCCGCCGAGGGAATCGATGTAGTCCAGGGACAGCTTGGCCTTGTAACGGCCGTAAGGGTCCAGGTGTTCGGCGGGGATGCCGAGCTTTTGCGCCGCCAGTTCGGTGATGGGGCGTAAAGCGGCTTTCCGGGCGATTTCGATATCCGACAAGGGCATGATGAATTCTTTCCGTTCGGTGGGATGGATTCAGGGGCCGAAAATTGTAGCCGGAAGTTAGGTTTTCGTCGCGGATACGGCGTCGCGGCTAAAATAGCCCCATGCGTGTTCATCTGAAGACTCTCGGCTGCCGGCTCAACGAGGCTGAACTGGAAACCTGGGCGCGGCAGTTCCAGGCCGCCGGCTGCGACCCGGCCGCCGCCCCGGACGAAGCCGATGTCATCGTGCTCAATTCCTGCGCCGTCACCGGCGACGCGGCGCGCAAGTCCCGCAACCTCATCCGCCGCGTGCAGCGGGAAAATCCCCGCGCCAAGCTGGTGGCGAGCGGCTGCTGGGCCACCCTGCATCCCGACGAGGCCGCAGAAATCCTGGGCGTCGATCTGGTGGTGGCCAACGCCGACAAGTCCCGCCTGGTCGAACTGACCCGCGAGAAGCTCCAGGTGGAAACCATGCCGGCTTTTTCCACCGAGCCGGGCGAGGCGGCGCTGTTCCGCCTCGGGCGGCAACGCGCCTTCGTCAAGGTGCAGGACGGCTGCCGCCACCGCTGCACCTTCTGCATCGTCACCGTGGCACGCGGTGAGGAGCGGAGCCGCCCCGTCGGGGAAGTCGTCGCCGAGATCAACGCCCTGCACGCCGGGGGGGTCCAGGAAGCGGTGCTGACCGGTGTGCATCTGGGCGGTTACGGCAGCGATTTGGGCTCTCGGCTGGACGAATTGCTGAGCGCCGTGCTGGCGGGAACCGCCATTCCGCGTCTCCGCCTCGGCTCGTTGGAGCCCTGGGATTTGCCGGAGGATTTTTTCCGCCTGTGGGAGAACCCGCGCCTCATGCCGCACCTGCATCTTCCGGTGCAGAGCGGCGCGGATACGGTGCTCAAGCGCATGGCGCGGCGCTGCCGGACCGCGGATTTCGCCGCCCTGGTCGAAGAGGCGCGCCGCCGCATTCCGGATCTCAACGTCACCACCGACATCCTGGCCGGCTTTCCCGGCGAGACGGACGCGGAGTGGGCGCAAACGCTGGGATTCGTCGAATGCATGGCTTTCGGCCGCGTCCATATCTTCGCCTATTCCCGCCGCACGGGAACCGGCGCCGCGACCATGCCGGGCCAGATCGCGGATGGCGTCAAGAAAACGCGTGTCGGGGAGCTGCACACCTTGGCGGCGCGTTTGGGGCGCGAAGCGCTGGCGCGGCAGGTGGGAGCCATTGTCCCCGTCCTGTGGGAGGAGCAGTGCGAGCCTGGGGGCGAAGGCCGGGTGCTGCGCTACGGCTACACGCCCAATTACCTGCGCGTGGCGGTGGACGCGGCGGCGGAACAGCCGCTGGCGCGGTGCATCCGTCCCGCGCGGCTGATTGGCGTCGCGCCCGATGGGGATAGCCTCAGGGCGGAACTGGCCGATGCCTGAAACAGCGCCCATCCCGGCCATCGGGGTCAGCGCCATCGTTTTTGACGAAGCGGAGCGGGTCCTGCTCATCCGTCGCGGCAAGCCACCGGCGCAAGGCCTGTGGCACGCGCCGGGCGGCCGGCTGGAGGCGGGGGAAAGCGTGCTCGATGCCTGCCGGCGCGAAGTGCGCGAGGAAACCGGTCTGGACGTGGAGATCGGCCCCCTGCTGGCGGTGGTGGAGCGGCGGCTGGAAGGCTTTCACTACATCATCCTCGACTTCCTGGCGACGCTGCGCGCTACGGGGCAGAACCGCCCCGTTCCCGGCGACGACGCGCAGGAGGTGGCGTGGGTGTCGCGGGAGGAACTGGACGGCTATCGGTTAGGCGAGGGTCTGGCGCCGATTCTGGCGCGTGCCCGGCGGATTGCGCGGGGCGAGCCGGGCGGCCTGTGGGACAGGGACGGGCAGGGCAGCGATTTCATTCCCGACCTGGCGTCGGAATAGCTGGATTCCCGCCCCGCAGGTAAGACTTGCGCTACCATTCCGCGCAACGCATCGCGAGAATTCTCCGGGAGGTCGGCATGAACAACGTGAGTGAATGGTTGCCGGGCATCGCGGCGATGGCCAATGTGCATCCGCTGTTCGTGCATTTCCCCATCGCGCTGCTGAGCGCTTTCGTGGCGGTCGAGGCGGGCGCCTC
>DATDOO010000184.1:0-9654 GCA_035293245.1 Methylococcaceae bacterium | reverse complement strand
CAGCCAGCCGTCGCGCTCCGCCATGTCTTGCGGCAGTTCGGGCAAGGTGAGCAGGGTTTGCAGGAAGTGCGGGTCGTAGCGGTGCTGCAGCCGGCCGATCACCCGTTGCAGGCTCAAGTAGTCGCGCACCAGCTTTTCCAGCCCCGCGCCCTGCACCGGCGGCGCGCCTTCTTCCGGCAGCAGGCGGCCCTTTTCCAAAGCCAGTTGCAGCAGGTATTCGTTGAGGGCGTCGTCGTCCTTGACGTATTGCTCCTGCTTGCCCTTCTTGACCTTATACAGGGGCGGCTGGGCGATGTAGATGTGGCCGCGCTCGACCAGTTCGGGCAGTTGGCGGTAGAAGAAGGTGAGCAGCAGGGTGCGGATGTGCGAACCGTCCACGTCGGCGTCGGTCATGATGATGATGCGGTGGTAGCGCAGCTTGTCGATGTTGTATTCGTCCTTGCCGATGCCGCAGCCGAGGGCGGTGATGAGGGTGCCGACTTCTTCGCTGGAGATCATGCGGTCGAAGCGGGCGCGCTCCACGTTCAAAATCTTGCCTTTGAGCGGCAGGATGGCCTGGGTGCGCCGATCGCGCCCCTGCTTGGCGGAACCGCCGGCGGAGTCGCCCTCGACGATGAACAGCTCGGAATAGGCCGGGTCCTTTTCCTGGCAGTCGGCCAGCTTGCCAGGCAGGCCGGCGATGTCCAGGGCGGATTTACGCCGCGTCATCTCGCGCGCCTTGCGCGCCGCCTCGCGGGCGCGGGCGGCTTCGAGCATCTTGTTGGCGATGGTTTTTCCCTCGTTGGGGTTTTCCAGCAGGAAGGTCTCGAAATACTCGTTGAGCAGCGACTCCACCGCCGGCTTGACCTCGGAAGACACCAGCTTGTCCTTGGTCTGGGAGGAGAACTTGGGGTCGGGCACCTTCACCGACAGCACGGCGGTCAGGCCCTCGCGGGCGTCGTCGCCCAGGGTGTTGACCTTCTGCTTTTTCATGGACGGCTGGGTGTCGATGTACTGGTTGAGGGTGCGGGTCAGCGCGCCGCGGAAACCGGCCAGATGGGTGCCGCCGTCGCGCTGCGGGATGTTGTTGGTGAAGCAGAACACGTTTTCCTGGTAGGAGTCGTTCCACTGCATGGCGATCTCCACCACGATGTCGTCGCGCATGGCCTGAAAGTGGAACACCTTGGGCGTGAGCGGCGTCTTGTTTTTGTTGAGGTGCTCCACGAAGGCGCGGATGCCGCCCTCGAACTCGAATACGTCGGAGCGGCCGCCTTCTCCTTCACGCTCGTCCACCAGTTCGATGCGCACCCCGGAATTGAGGAACGACAGTTCGCGCAGGCGTTTGGCGAGGATGTCGTAGTGGAACTCGATGTTGGTGAAGGTGACCGGACTGGGGAGAAAGCGGACCTTGGTGCCGCTGCCCGTGGCCGGGCCGACCGCGGCCAACGGCGCCACGGGCTCGCCGTCGCGGTATTCCTGGCGGTAGAGCTGCCCGTCGCGGTGGATTTCCAGCCACAGGTGCTCGGAGAGGGCGTTCACCACCGACACGCCCACGCCGTGCAGGCCGCCGGAGACCTTGTAGGCGTTGTCGTCGAACTTCCCGCCGGCGTGCAGCACGGTCATGATGACCTCGGCGGCGGAACGGCCTTCCTCCGGGTGGATGTCCACCGGAATGCCGCGCCCGTCGTCGGAAACGCTCACCGTGCCATCGCCGCACAGGACGACGCGGACGTTGCTGCAGTACCCGGCCAAGGCCTCGTCGATGGCGTTGTCCACCACCTCGAACACCATGTGGTGCAGGCCCGAGCCGTCGTCGGTGTCGCCGATGTACATGCCGGGGCGCTTGCGCACCGCGTCCAGTCCCTTGAGGACCTTGATGTTGGAGCTGTCGTAGTGTTCGGGCGTGTGGGTCATGGCGTTATTCCATTTTTCAGGGTAGGTCGGGTTAGCGGTTCTCCGCATAACCCAACATTCGGCGTCGGATGGTTGGGTTACGGCTTCGCTAACCCAACCTACGCAAAATTGATGAGGTCTGGATTGGTAAACGGATTGGGTCGGTCCGGTGTAACAATGCCCTTGTCCAAACGGAATAAGGCGGTAGATGAAGTATTCAAATTCTGCATGGCGGAAAGATCGGTGCCGGTGAGCACGATCTGCAGGCCGTCGCTGGCGGCGAGGGCCTGGAACAACGCGGCGCGGTTTTTTTTGTCCAGCTCGGAGGCCAGATCGTCCAGCAGCAGCGTGACGCACTCGCCGCGCGCGGCGTAAACCAGCCGCGCCTGGGCCAGCTTGAGGGCGATCACCAGGAGCTTCATCTGCCCGCGCGACAGGAAGTGGCGCACCGCTTGCCCGTCTACCGTGACGACGAAATCGGCCCGGTGTGGCCCGTCCGCCGTGTAGCCCTGCGCAAGATCGCGCTCCAGGTTTGTCCGGCAGGCTTCCTGGAGCGAAACGCCCGCCCGCCAGCCTTGGCGGTATTCCAAATGGAGTTCCGGCAGCGGCAGGAAAGAGCCGGCGACTTCCCGCACCTGCGTTTCCAGACGCGCCAGCACCGTCCGCCGTACCGCACCGACCTTTTCCCCATGCAGGGCGATTTCGTGCTCCCAGGCCTCCAGCGAGTCGGTGGCGCGCTGACGGAGCAGCCGATTCCGCTGCTCCAGGCTCTTGTGGTAGCGGCGCCAGCCGTCCAGGAAGCCTTCGTCGGCCTGGAACACGGTCCAGTCGAGAAACTGCCGGCGCAAATCCGGCGCAGACTCCAGCAGGATCTGCGCCGAGGGCTGCACGGCGATCACCGGAAACAGCCGCGACAGTTCCGCCTGGCTGTCCGCCTTGCGCGCGTCGACGCGGATTTCCTTGTCGCCGGCGCTCAGGCGAATGCCGAGCCGGTGGCTGAAGCCGGCCGCGTCGCGCACCGCGCCGGACACGGTCAGCGCCTCCTGGCCGTGGGCGACGATCTGCCGCACAGGGCCGGGGCGGAACGATCGGCCGTAGCCGAGCAAATGAATCGCTTCCAGCACGCTGGTCTTGCCGCTGGCGTTCTCGCCCACCATCAGATTGATGGACGGCGAGAACTGGAGGCGCACTGCGGCGATGTTGCGGACATGGGCGATTTCAAACTGCTCCAGCGGCATTCGAGAGGGGAAAGACGCGCATCAAAGACGCAGCGGCATGACGACGTACACGCTGCCGCACTCCGTCTCGCCCGAGCCTTCCTCCTGGATGACGCACGCCTGGGTGCCGTCGGCGACCGAGAAGCGCACAAAGGCGTCGTCGCAATGGCCGATGGCGTCCACCACGTAGGCGCCGTTGTAAGCCACGGAGAAGTCGGCCCCGTCGTAGTCGGCGTCCACCTGATCGACCGCCTGCTCGCCCTCCGCACCGGCGGTGAGGGTCAACTGGCCCTGGGCAAAGTCGAAGCGCACGCCCTTGTACTTTTCCTGGCACATGACCGTGACGCGGTTGAGGCTGGTGCGGAACAGGTCGCGCTCCAGGCCGATGGTGCGCCCCAAATCCGAGGGAATGACGCGGCGGTAATCCGGATATTTGCTGTCCACCAGCTTGACGCTGAACACCCCGTCCCGAATGCGCACACGCACGCCGTTGTTGCCGAATTCGACCTGGACGTCCCCGACCTCGTCGCTCAGCAGGCGGTACAACTCCATCACGCCCTTGCGCGGCAGGATGACCTGGCGCCCGAGACCTTCCGACGTCTGCTCCAGGCGGATTTCCCGCAGCGCCAGACGGTGGCCGTCGGAGGCGACGGTGCGGAAGTTGGCCCCTTCCACTTCCCACAGCATGCCGTTCAGGTAGAAGCGCACGTCCTGCTGGGCCATGGCGAACTGGGTCTTGTCCAGGGCGGTTCGCAGGTGCGCGGCGGCGATGGCGATGCTTTCCTCGGCGATGGGCGGCTCGAAGGCGGGGAATCCGGTAGCGGGCAGGGTCGGCAAGGTGAAACGCGACTTGCCCGCGTGGACCAGCAGGCGGTCCTCGCCGGCGTCGAGGCGGATTTCCGCGCCGTCCGGCAACTGGCGGCAGATGTCCAGCAGCTTGCGCGCCGGGGCCGTCGCCACGCCCCGCTCCTGGGGGTGATCCAAAGGGCACTGGGCGGTGAGTTCCATTTCCAGGTCGGTGGCCACCAGTTCCAGCGTCTCGCCTTCGGAACGCAGCAGCACGTTGCCGAGGATGGCCAGGGTCTGGCGTTTTTCCACCACCCCGACCACCTTTTGCAACAGGTTGAGCAGTTTTTCCCTTCCGATACTTAGCTTCATAGCGCGCCCGTCAGTTGGTCATGATGCGGAACAGGTTGCTGTAGTCCTCCGCCAGCCGGTTGTCGCTCTCGCGCAACTGCTGGATGGTGCGGCAGGCGTGCAGGACGGTGGTGTGGTCGCGGCCGCCGAAGTGCTGGCCGATTTCAGGCAAACTGTGATGGGTCAGTTCCTTGGCCAGGGCCATGGCGAGTTGGCGCGGCCGGGCGATGGTGCGGCTGCGCTTGGCGGAAAGCATGTCGGCCAGGCGAATCTTGTAGTACTCGGCCACGGTCTTCTGGATGTTCTCGATGCGCACCTGCTTGTCCTGCACGGCCAGCAGGTCGCGCAGCGCTTCCTTGGCGAAGGCCAGGGTAATGGGCTGGCCGGTGAAGTCGGCGTTGGCCAGCACCCGCTTCAAGGCGCCTTCCAGCTCGCGGATGTTGGAACGAAAGCGCTTGCCGACGAAGAAGGCCACGTCGTCCGCCAAATCCCGTCCGGCGGCCCGCGCCTTGCTGCGCAGGATGGCCACGCGGGTCTCCAGGTCGGGCGGCTCCACGGCCACCGACAGGCCCCAGGTGAAACGGGACTTGAGGCGGTCGTCCAGATCCTTGATCTCCTTGGGAAAGCGGTCGCTGGTCAGGATGATCTGCCGCTTGTTTTCCACCAGGGTGTTGAAGGTGTGGAAAAACTCCTCCTGGGTGCCGTCCTTGCCGGCGAAGAACTGGATGTCGTCGATCAACAGGGCGTCCAGGGAGCGGTAATGGGCCTTGAAGGCATCCATGCTCTTGCCCAGCACCGCCTTGACCATGTCCGAGACGAACTGCTCCGAATTCAGGAACGCCACCCGGGCGGCCGGATCCTTCTGCAGGATGGCGTTGCCGACTGCGTGCATCAGGTGGGTCTTACCCAGTCCGACCCCGCCGTAAATGAATAGGGGGTTGTAGGAACGCCCAACGTTTTCCACCACTTGCAGGGCCGCGGCCCTGGCCAACTGGTTGGCCTTGCCCTCGACGAAGTTCTCGAAGGTATATTCCGAACTTAGATTGCTGACCACCCCGGGACGTTTGGCCGGGATAGCCCGGCGCGGCGCCGCCGGCTTTTGGGGCGGGGCTTCGACTGTCCGGCGTCCGCCGATTTCCAGAGAAACCTGCGGCGCGGCGTTGGGGCGGAAAACCGCGGCGGCGGCTTCGATGCGATCGAGAAACTTCTGCCGTACAAACTCCAGGACGAATTTGTTGGGCGCCAGCAGGCGGAGACCTTCCGGCCCTTCCACGGCTTGCAAGGGGCGAACCCAGGTATTGAACTCCAGGGGCGGCAATTCCCTTTCCAGCTTGGCTGTACATTGCTCCCAAAGAGTCGTCATCGCGTCGATCCGAATCAGGCGGGGCGCTCCGCCAACGCTTGGGCGAGGAGCATAATTGAACGGACGAATGATACCGGAAAATGGGTCCGCTTGACCATGAACAGCCGTTATCAATCCGGAAATGAGCCCGGATGCGGGGGGTCCGCCAAGCCGCCCCGGCGAGCGATTTGCGGACCATAGAGGGCGGCCGGGCTTATTCCCTACTCGTGATCCCCGGGCCGCTGCTCCATGCGCTTGCCCGCTCTCAGCAAGGCGCCGGCCAGCACCAGCACCATCAGCACGATGGCGCCCCCGAGGAATAACTTGCTGTTCAGCACTTGTTGCAGATCCAGTCCCGCTGGAGGCGCTGCGGGGGAGGCGGTTTCCGGTCCCAGGCGTGCTTCAACCGGGCGGTAGCCGGAACGCAGGGTGTCCAGTACGGCTGACGTTTCGTAACGCGGGCGCTCGGCCTGTTCCGCGCCGTAGGCCAAACGATAGCTGCTGCCGGGAGCAGCCAGGAACAACAGGCGGTAGCCCACGCCCTTGGCCTGGACACCGGTAATCTCCAGGGGCGGATTGTCCTCGTTGCGGATGGCGATGCGGTAGGTTTTCTGGCGCTGCTCGGGGAAAGACACCGTCAGGCGCTCGCGGTCGATGGCGCGGAAATGCAGGTTCTGGATCGTTCCGCTGCCGATGTCCCGCCAGACGGTCTGCACACCTTGTTGCACCGGGATCTGCACCGTGGCCGAACGGCTGAAATTGCGGCTGGAGGTTTGCAAGGTAAGGCCGGTCAGGGGCTCCCGGCGGGTGGCGATGGCGACCCAGGTGGTCAGGGTCTCGGGATCGTGCCGCACCTCGAACGAAGCGGGGGCATAGTCGAAGGTACTGTCGACCGCTTTCAACTCCCGCACCACGTTGCTCCATTGCTCGATGCGGTCAATACGCAACGGCAAGCGCTGAATCCGCGTCTGTTCTTCGCGCTCCACTTCCGTTCCCTGGCGCTGCCTGCGCGTCAGGTCGAGAAATTCCGATTCCCTGGATGCCGTAGCCTCGTCGAAAACCAGTTTGAACCGGCGGTAGGCGTTGGGCGGCAGCGGGATGTCCCGGTTGTCCACATCCATGTGACGCGAATAGTCGTAAATGACGGCTTCCGCCAGCGGTTGCCAATCCTTGCCTTCTTGCGCGCCGAAGACCTTGACCTGGTTTTCGAAGTTCTTGAGCGGCGTGAACACCCGCAAGCCCTCGGCCGCGGGTGCATCCTTCTCCAGGCGCACCAGGATTTCCATGCGGTTGCCCTCCAGCTTCCGCAAGGACGCGACCTCGGCGGCGTAATGAACGCGCACCGATTCGCTGCGGGATTCCTGGATTTTTTCCACCAGGAACGGCGTTTCCGCCGCGCCTTCGTCGAAGACGCGCAGGTCGGGGAAGACGTCGCGGCTGGCGGCGTAGACCGGACTGTCCAAAGGTACGGCGACGATCTCCTCCTGGGTGGCCGGTGCCCGTTCGATGGGCTTGGCATAGCGGTAGGCCACCGGCGCGGCGGCGGCTAGCGCCACAAACAACAAGCAGCAGAAGAATGTTCTCATGCTCGGTTTTCCTGTTCCGGCCGGGTGGTCAACACCTGGCGGTATTTCATGTAAGCGAAAGACCCGCTCAGCACCAGCACCCCGAGGACGATGAAGGCGACGATGCGGTAGATCTGCTCCAGCCGCGCCAGGTCGACGAAGAACACCTTCCAGGCCACCACGGCGAACAGGCCGAGCCCGGCGAAGCGCAGGGCGCGCCGGTCGCTGCGCATGCCCGCCAGCACCAGCCCGAGCGCGAACAGCGACCATAGGATGGAGACCCCGCCGGAACGCAGCCCCGGCACGTACTGGTGCAAAACCGTATTGACCTCCAGGCTCAGATAAACGAACAGCAATGCCGGCGCGGCGATGCCGAAAAATTTCCGGGCCAGGCCCGCTTGCACGCCGCTTCCGGACAAGGCAAGGAAGGCGAACGCCAGGAAAACGATGACGGCGGAAAAATCCAGCAGCCGCATGAACGCTTCGAGCGGCGAATAGGGGCCGCCATAAATCAGGGTCGCGGCGCGCTCGCCGTTCCATACCGGATTCAGGCTGAAACCCCAACTCGGCAGCTCCACGAACAGCAGCTTGAGCAACACCACCGCCATGAACAACGTCAGCGCCAGAGCCCATCCTTCGCTTGGCGCGGCGAGCAACCGCCTGAGCAGCACCAGGCCGGCCGCCAGCCAGAGGAAGGTCAACACCGGCAGGCGCAGAGGCGGGAACAGGTAGGCGAACGTCCGGCTCAGTTCCAGGTTCAGGAACACGAACAACATGACCCCCGCCGCCAGCAGGGCCATCCCCAATGCCGGACTCCGCCCCAGCCACTGGCCCACGTCGTTTTCCTTCTCGCACACCAGGGCGGCGGGGGGCGGGAATTCCTGCAGCAGGCGGTAGGCCAGTCCCATAGACGCGACGGGGATACCGAAAGTCACCAGCCGCTCCAGCCAGTGCACGGCGAATTGGCCAAACGGCATGTCCTGCAGGGCCATGCCGCCGTGGCCGTATTGCCCCGGCAGGTCGTGGAAGCCGAAGCGCAGCAGCACGATGCCGTACAGGAGATAGGCCACCTGGCGCAGGAACTCGCTCTGAACCTTGCCGGCGATCCACAGCATGGCCAACGCCTGCAAGGACCAGCTCACGGCGATCCATTGCTCCGACAACACCAGCGGCACCGTCACGGTGACGAAAAAGGCCGCCAGGCCGATAAAGCCCAGCATCATTTCCCGGTCCAGCACCCGCCGGGCGAGGCAATAGTAGACATGGGCCACGTAAAAAGCCGCCAGGCTCAGGGTGATCGCCGCCACCCAGATCTGGCCGTAAGCCTCCCGCACCAGCACATAGCCGACCGCAAAAAATATCCCGGCGTTGACCAGCAAGCCCAACAGATCCAGCAAGGTGGACTTGACGCGGTTGACCAGGCAGAACAGGAACGCCAGGGTGGAATAGAGCACGAAAAAGGCCGCCAGAAACGGCATCACCCGCCAGAAATCCGTCGGTGCGTAGCGCTGCAAGGCGCCGAAGAACAGCACGTAATTGAAAACGAAACCGAGGTAATTCAGCAGGTGCCACTGCTTGTACCAGGCCGTGCCCAAGATGCCGAATCCCAGCAGCAGCATGTAGGAAAACAGGCCGACGAAGTTCACCGCGCCGGTGGACAGCAGAATGGGCGTGACGTAACCGCCGATGATGCCGAACACCGCAACCAGCATGGAGTCGTAGCGCACCGCCAGGCCGCCGGCGCTTAAGGTGACGAAGGCCATGAGCCCGAAAGCCGCGTAGACGCCGACCAGGTGATAGAAATTGAAAGCCGCGAACACGGCGAAATAGAGCGTGGCAATGCCCGCGCCCAGCAGGCCCTGGCCCAGCAAATGGTACGGCCCGCCCAAAAGCCGGGTTCCGCCCGCCACCAGCCCGACGCCCGCCAGCAGCGCCAGCGCCACCCGGGCCTGCTCGCCCAACAGCCCCACATCGATGGAATACTTGAGGAAAAAGGCGATGCCGGTGACCAGGATGATCACCCCGATGCGCAACAGCCAGTTGCTGGCGATGGCGTATTCCATGGACATCCCTTCGGGCCGGAATTCCTCGCCGACGACGATCCAGTTCCAGATGCGCTGCAGCGCTTCCTTGGCGGCGAGTTCGAAACGGCTCGGCTCGTGGGGACGATCCCCGTCGCCGCCGGGAATCTCCTGCCGGCGCGACGCGTCGATCACGGCTACAGAAGTTCGTTCCGCGTCGAGCAGACCGGTTTTCGACTCCCGGCCATAGGGGTAGTAGACCCTGGCAGCGGCCTCCTCCTCGGGTTCGGTCCGTGCGGCCGGCTCAAACCGCACGGTTTCGGCGGCCTGCGCGACTTCCGCGGTGGTCGCCTCGGGCGGCGGCGTGGCGTGCAGCCCCGCCGTGCCCAGCACGCGCTGCAACAATTCGGCGTTGGCAAGCAGGGAGTGCTCGACCCGTCCCAGAACCTCGGCGAATTCCCGCTCGGTGCGCCGTTGCGCCTCCAGTATCCGGCCGAGCC